>SLQI01000173.1 GCA_007131535.1 Balneolales bacterium
AAATCCATTTAGAGATAGTTGAGGACCACTCTTCATTTATCCAGGAGCAGAACCGGTCACTGTGGCAAAACGGAGTGATGGGCTTGCTGTTGGTACTGCTGATCATGTCGCTGTTCATGGATAAGCGGATTGCCTTCTGGGTTGCGCTTACTATTCCACTGTCGCTGCTCGGTCCGTTTATCCTGGCTATGTTCGGTTATGATCTGTCGATCAATGTGGTGTCAATATTCGGATTTATTCTGGTACTGGGGATGCTGGTGGATACCGGAGTCGTCGTCACCGAAAATGTATACCGCCATTATTCGGAGTTCGGTAAACGACCGGTTATTGCGGCACGTGACGGAGCCATGGGGGTAGTTGCTCCAATGACCATCTCCCTGCTGACTACGGCAACTGCCATAAGCATCTTTTTCTTTTTGCCCGGCAAGCCCGGCGAATTCTTTTCAGAAGTCTCTTTTATTGTAATCGGGGCGCTGCTCACCTCACTGGTGGTAACTTTTTTCTTCCTCCCGGCCAAGATGACGCGCTCCAGGGTACTAAGCAAAGATAACAGAACCACAAGGTTTGAGCGATTCTTTGCCCGAAGCCTGATTGCATTCCGCGACCGGTGGTTTATGCCTTTTACAGAATACGCCTCCTACCGATTGAAATGGGTCAATATTGGCATTTTTGCAATACTTCTGCTCGGAAGTTTTTTGATCATCCGCACCGGAATTATGCCTGTATCCTTCTTCCCCTACATGGATGACAATATCCAGCTGATTGATGTTGAAATGGAACCGGGTACTCCGGCTGATACCACTCAAAGCCGGTTAGTTATGCTTGAAAACGCGGTGTACCGAGTCAACGAGAAGCTGGCCGACGAGCAAGAGCTCGGGCATGAAGTAGTATCCAACGTGGAGCGTATTCCCGGTCCGGAAGACCATCAGGGTAGGCTAAAAGTTGTGATGATCAGCAGCGAAATTCGCGGAATTGCAGCTCATGAAGCTAATACCTTGTTTCGGGAGGAAGCCGGTGAGATCCCCGGTGCCCGCTATGTCCGGTTTTTGGGGGCCGGGCGTGAAGAACGATTCGGCGGGCTGCCGGTTGATGTGTCGTTGTCCGGTGATAATATGCAGGAACTCCAAAGCGCTGCCTTTAATTTGTATGAAACCCTCCGGGCCCGGGAGGACCTGGTTGATGTAGCTCATACGGATAAAAGCGGAAGCCCCGAACTCCACATTGAATTAAACCGTGCGGGTGAACAACTCGGTCTTACTCTTGAAGATATCATTTCTCAGGTTCGGTCGGCATTTTTCGGTCTGGAAGTGCAAAACTTGCAGCGGGATGATGACGACGTACGGGTCTGGCTGCGGTACAGCCAACCGCTGCGTAGCAGTTTTGATCGACTCGAACGGATGTTGATCCGGACCCCCGAAGGACTTTACCCCCTGCATGAAGTGGCCGACATTTACCCCACCGACGCTCAGCTCGAGATTTTCCGCATCAACGGAAGGCGGTCGATAAGAGTGGACGGTGATCTTATTGATGTGTCTATGTCGGCACCGGCCATCCTGCAGGATATCGAAGAAAATGATCTGCCGCCCATGTTGGCAGAATATCCGGATATCGACTATGCACTCGAGGGTCAAAACCGGGAAGCCAGGCAGGTTACCGATGCTATGATAGCCGTTACCCCTGTAATTATCCTGCTCATGCTGGCACTCGTGGTGATCAATTTCCAGTCATTTGCCCAGACATTTCTCGTATTTCTGACACTGCCGTTTGCATTTATCGGCGTGGTTCTGGGGCACCTCATCCACAGGGAAACCATGAATATCTTTTCATTGATCGGCATGATTGCCCTTGTCGGCATCCTCATCAACAATATGCTGGTGCTGATTACAGCTTTCAATGACAACCTGCAATCCGGATATTCGTTTAATGCCGCACTTCAGGATGCCGTTCAATCGCGGTTCAGGCCCATTTTGCTGACCACCTTAAGCACGGTTGGCGGGCTCATCCCGATGATTTTTTTCGGCGGACTCGGATCGGCCCATCTTAAACCACCGGCTATCGCCATCGCTTACGGACTCATATTCGGCCTGTTTATCTCGATGACGCTGGCTCCAGCTTTTCTGGTGGCCTACAATGATGCAAAACTGAAGCTGGTTCGATTACTGTACGGTCCGGACCACTCACCTGAAAGCATCGAAGCTTCCGTACAACTAAGGGAACATCAAAAGCAACTTGAAAATCATGAATAAGCTATTGCCTTTTATACTTTTACCAATGATGGCCGGGGCAGTGCAGGGGCAGGAAACCACCTTAAGCCTGAACCATCCGCCTAATAAAACTACTGAAGATACCCCTGGTGAAGTGCTTGGACTGAACGAAGCGATAGAAGCGGCTTTAGAACGTAATCATCAACTCCAGATCCGGGAAATCGAAAGTGAAAAAGCAGAAAACCTGGCAACCCGCGGTAATGCCGGTTTGCTTCCATCTGTCAGTTTAACCAGTGGTTTCAACTGGTCGTATTATGACCAGGAGCTGGTACCCGGAGACTTTTTCGAGAATCTCAGGAGTCCTGAGCCTAATGGACAGCAAGAACGGGGCTTCACCTACGATGGAGTTTCAGCTATGGATTTTAATGCAGGGATAGAGCTTCAGTATATTTTATTTGACGGTTTCAGAGGTAGGCACCGATACCAGTTATTACAAACCGGCAGCGATATTGCCGATCTGAGTTACTTAAATGAGCTGCAAGAAACTATGGTTGAGGTCACCCGCAAGTATAGCGAGGCTTCCTCGCTGCAGGAGTCGATCCGGCTTCAGGAAATTGCGCTTGAGCAGAGTTTGGACCGTTACGAAATTATTTCGGCCCGGCAAGAATACGGTGAAGCCAATGAACAGCAGGTATTGCAGGCTGAAGCTGATCTGAAAAGCGACAGTGTGGCTTATCGTGATCTAACCCACCAATTTAAAAATGCATATCGTGACTTGCATCAGTCCATCGGCTGGGATGAAGTTGATATGATTCCACTCCAAAGCTCACCGGAACCCAGTTCGGTACCCGACTATGAAACGCTCAAAGCCTCTTTACAGGAACGTAATACCGCCATTAACCTCCGTGAAAAGCGGATTAAGCGGGCCGAATCCGAACTTGAAATTGCTAAATCCAGCTCCCGGCCAACTTTGAAATCCTCAGCTCAATATGGCTACAGTTATCATTCAGCTACTGAAGGACAATTTGAAACACAGGAACAGTTGGGGTTTACAGGAGGTTTGACATTATCTATCCCTCTTTACACCGGCGGGCAAAACCGCACAACAAGAGAGAATGCCAGGGCTTCAGTTCGTCAGGAGCAACTTTATTATGAAGAATCCCGAAAGGAGATTGAAACAATTTTTGATAACAGCTGGGAATACTATCGGCATTTAAAAGATCAGCTGTCAATAGAAAAAGCAAACAAGGAAGTGTATGAACGTAATTTTATTCGGGCAGAGGATTTTTTCGAACGGGGCCTGATCAGTGGATTGGAGTTTCGCGAAGCCCAGCTATCCCTGCTCTCAGCCCGGCAGCGTATTACGGAAACAGAAATGCAGTTGAAAGTTGCCGAAACCAATCTGTTGTATCTGAGCGGCCAGCTGATGGGCGTGCAGTAATTAGTGCCTGTAAGAAAAGTGGTAGTGTCGTAAGAAAACGCCAGGATCAAGGCGCGCGAAGATCCCAAAAAGCACAGTGTACAAAGCGTACATGAGCATTTTTGGGAAGAGCGGAACGCCGATATTGGCGTTTTCATTCAGACACTAATTAAAACGCAGCTTCCAAAGTTTTACTAACAACAACCAACCAACATAAAAACAAATGCAGGATGACTATGAATAACGAAATTCAAAACATCATAAATAATCAGATCAATGCTGAACTGCAATCGTTTTACGCCTACCTCGGCATGGCAGCTTACTTCGATGAACAAAGTCTGGAAGGGTTTGCCCATTGGGCCAAGAAGCAGTCAGAAGAGGAGCACGAACACGCTATGAAATTCTATCGGCATCTGCAGGAGCGCGGCGGCAGTGTAGAGCTGAAAGCTCTGGAGCCTGTGGATACTTCATTCAATTCGGTAGTCGCTGCATTTAAAGCAGCACTTAAACAGGAACAGCATATTACCAAACTCATTCACGAAATGTACGATAAAGCAATATCCCGGAAGGACTACCCACTTCAACAGCTGCTGAACTGGTTTATTGAAGAACAGGTTGAAGAAGAAGACATGGTACAAACCATCATTGATCAGCTTGAACGGGTCGGTGATTCAGGCGAAGGGATTCTTATGCTCGACCGGGAGTTGAAAAGTCGCTGAATGCATCTTCTTAAGGCTTTATTAAACTTCCAGGCCATGAAGCCCCGGCTTCATTGCCTTTTGTATATCCGAAAGTATTTGAATGTATTATCCGGCATCACTTCCACCGCAACCGCATACCGTTGCCGATCACAGCCAATACCGACATTTCGTGAATCAGCATTCCGGCAGCCATATGTACTGATCCGGCAAACACCCCGCCCAGCAACAGGGCTACGGTCAGCAATGCCAGCGTTACATTCTGATAGATGTTGCGCATTGTAATCCGGGAGAGTTGCAACGCCTGCGGAATTTTATTAAGATCGTCGGCCATCAAGGCGATATCGGCGGTTTCAATGGCCACATCGGACCCGGCTGCGCCCATGGCTATACCGATATCAGCCCGGGCGAGCGCCGGGGCATCATTGATGCCATCCCCCACCATTGCTACGCGGTGACCATCCTGTTGCAACTGTTTGATGTGGTCAAGTTTATCCTCCGGCAGCAAACCCGCCCGGATTTCAGTTATACCCGCTTCATCGCCGATGGCATGAGCTGCGCGGTGTTCATCACCGGTCAGCATAATCAGATTTTGAATTCCGTTTTTTCTTAAATGCCTTATCATTTCAATGGCTTCCGGTCTGATGCGGTCTGAGATGCCTATGGCACCCTCAAGCTCACCATCCAGGGCAACCAGCACAAGCGTTTGGCCTGCTTCTGAAATCTCATCGACTCTCGCTTTCTCCCGGGCAGATATCAATACATTATTTTTCTGCATTAGCTCCGTATTTCCCACCAAAATGGTGTGTTCCTGATACTCCGCCTTTATGCCTAAGCCGGCAAGAGATTGGAAATCAAATGCTTCCGGAATCGTATGGCTTTTGTGCGCTTCCTCCAGTATGGCTTCGGCAAGCGGGTGACCCGAGGCGGCTTCCGCAATGCCGGCCCAGTAGAGAACCTCTTCCCGAGCTTCATTTTCATCCGGATTCTCCCCTGATCCGGATAAAACCGGTTCTTCACGAAAACTAACTACCTCAGTCACCTTCGGCCTGCCTTCGGTAAGCGTGCCGGTTTTGTCAAAAGCTACAGCATTTATTTTTCCGGCTTGCTCCAGATACTCACCACCTTTAATCAGGATACCATCACGCGCAGCCCGGCCAATGCCTGAAATAATCGATATCGGGGTGGAAATAACCAGCGCGCCGGGACATGCGATTACCAGCAAAGTAAGCGCCGGCTCCAGGTTCTGAGTAATTAGTAACGTGGCGATACCAAGCCCCACAATCCCCGGCGTATACCAGCTTGCAAATCGTTCAATAAACCGCTGGGTTGGCGCTCTGCTTTCCTGCGCTTCTTCCACCCGGCGGATGATTTTTGCCAGCGTAGTGTCGGCTCCTGCACCGGTCACCCGCACCACCAGTTTTCCGTTTTGATTGATGGTACCGGCATATACTTTTGCCTTCGATTGTTTTTCTACCGGAACCGGTTCTCCGGTAACCGCACTTTCATCGACCGCCGAATGCCCCCGTTCCACCATGCCGTCCACCGGAATTTTTGCGCCCGGTTTAACCAGCACCAGTGCCTGCTCTTCCACCTCACTGGCCGGAACTTCCTGCTGTTGTTCACCCTTAAGTATGATAGCCGTATCCGGCGCCAGATCTATAAGCTGTTTGAGTGTGCTGCGGGTCCGGCTGATGGTGCGCGCTTCAAGCCAACCGCCCATTAAAAACAGGAAGGTGACGGCTGCCGACTCCCAGTATATGCCTATAGCCAGTCCGCCTGCCGCGGCAATACTGACCAACAGTTCGATATTGGTATGGCGGTTCATTAATCCCCGCCACGCCCGTTGTACGATGTCTGATCCCGCAAGAACTGCAGCCGAGATCATCAACGCATCAAAGATGCCTGAGTGGCCAAAAACGGAGCCGGCCACCCAGCCGGCGATGATCAGCACACCACTGATTATCATCAATACCAGTCGCCGGACAGCCGGGTTTCGGACCGCATTCAACATATTCATCTCTTTAATTTAAAAGGGTGATACTTTTGCTTCATAGCCGGTTTGCCGCACGGCTTCAACTATTTGGTCTTCAGATACGGCATCCCGGTCATGTTCCACTTCAATCCTGCCGGTGCTGAAATGGACTTTGGCTTCGTGTACCCCATCCAGGCGCTTCAACA
>SLQI01000480.1 GCA_007131535.1 Balneolales bacterium
GGAGCCAACATTTCGCTGGAAGCCTCGCTGCGAACCGACAATATCAAAAGACTGATATTGTATGAGCCGGGTTATCCCATCGGTGGCCATAAATTTGCATCAGAGGAGGTGGTCGCTGGTATACAAGATATGATTGACAATGGCGAGGCAGAGGGGGCACTCATATTATTTATGCGTGAAGTCGCATCTCTGTCAGAGGAAGAAATAGATGTATTTCGAACAGATCCGAGCTGGAAAAGCCGTGTAGATGCAGCCCACACCTTGTCTCGCGAAGAGCGGGCTGTCAGTGGGTACAGGTTCGATGCAGACCGCTTTGCAAACATGGAGACGCCAACTCTGCTACTGACCGGCAGTGAAACACCACCAATCTTCAAAGAATCCATAAAGGCGGTTCACAATGCCCTGCCCAACAGCCGGGTAGTTACCCTTGAAGGGCAAGCGCATATTGCCATGAACACCGCTCCGGAGCTATTCATTAAGGAAGTTCTGAGTTTTCTCAAGGAAGATCAGGCCCAAACAACAAGTCAATAAACGAGGATCAATAAGATGGAAAAGCTGCAAATAACAGAATTTGTCAAAAAAAGTTTCGACAAGCCTGATGAGATTCTGGATTTCCCTGGCAACAAACTTCAACAAGTCAAACTGGGAAACTTTACGATAAGTCGCATTGAATTCGAACCCGGGTGGAACTGGTCTGAGACGTTACCTCCGATCATCGGTACCGAAACCTGTCAGTTCGAACACCCCATATTGATGGTTATTTCCGGCCGGTTTGCCGTGAAAATGGACGATGACGGCACAACCCAGGAATTCGGCCCCGGCGATATTGGAATGATTCCTCCGGGTCACGATGCGTGGGTTGTTGGCGATGAGCCGGTAACGGCATTCGACATTCAGGTATCGGATCCCGGAAACAAATTAAGATGATGGATTACTTTATAGCCTAAGCTTCCAGTAGTTCAAATACTCCCAAAAATTACTAACGAATTTCAAATTAATGCATCATCAACCCAAAATGGGAAAATTCATGAGGTAAACATTATGGCTAAGGAATCGATAGATTACCAGACCATCACTAAGAACCAAAAGGAAGTCTGGGATGCGGCCAGCTATCAGCCGATCGCCCTCAAAATTATGGATATGACCGAGGATCTGATCCGGATTGTTGATCCGCGTCCGACACAGCGAGTATTAGACCTCGCCTGCGGCACCGGGAACGGGGCACTTGTAGCAGCAAGGCGGGAATGTAATGTAGTGGGCGTCGACTACGCCCCGTCGCTCATTGAGCGAGCCCGTAAACGTGCTGACGCCGAAGGACTGGCCGTAGACTTTCGGATAGGTGATGTACAGGAGTTACCCTTTCCCGACGAGAGTTTCGACGTGGTCGTCTCTCTCTTTGGTGTAATGTTTGCACCGGACCAGAATAAAGCGGCCTCAGAGCTGCTCAGGGTCTGCAAGCCGGGTGGGAAGATTGGTCTGATATCCTGGCCACCAGATGGTTACGCAAGCGAGTTTCTGCGTGCACATGCTCGCTATAGCCCTCCTCCTCCTGAACTGAATCCGCCGATGCGCTGGGGAACAGAGGAGGGTCTGCAAGAGCTTCTCGGGAGTAACGTGCGATCTATCGAGAACGAGGTTCGTCGTAACTTCTTCTATGCAAAGTCGATCGACCATCTCACCGAGGAGTACCGAACCACTTTCGGGCCATCTGCTTCCACGTTTGCCACCTTGTCGCAGGAACATCAACAGCAGCTTAAAAACGAACTGACAGAAATTCTCCGTCGATACAATCTGGAGTCTGATGGTACGGCAAAGGTGGAGGCCGAATATTTGCAAACCATAGCCATACGCACGTAACCCGCAATTTCTCAACGTTCACTAAATAAGCCTGTAAGGATGATATAAATCGCGGTTTTTTCGGGCTTATATATATACAGAGTCGCTACACTAACACATTAATTAAACCAAATAGAGATTATGAACAGAGTAATCTACTTCCGAACCGGTACGTGTGTGCTGTTAGCAGCATCATTATTCATATTAGGCTGTAACGGAAATGATGATGCAAATATGCCTGTCGGCAATCAGCAGGCTTTTACAGTCGAGTATAATGACCCGAATATTGAGTGGGGCGCATGCCCTGAGTTTATGCCTGAGGGTTGTGAACTCGCTGTAATCCAAGGTAATCCTGAAGAACCTAACGCCGACGTATTATTTAAACTGGAGCCAAACACTACCGTAGAAAGACATTGGCACACTTCAGCAGAACGTATGGTTTTACTTTCCGGGGAACTGGAAGTGGATTATGACGGACAGGATCCTGTGACGTTAGGACAAGGAGTATATGCATACGGGCCCGCCGGTCTGGCTCACGAAACACACTGTCTGGATGAAGGCGACTGTATTCTGTTCATTGCATTCGAAGAGCCTGTGGACGCTATATCAGTGGAAGATGAGGAGCCGCCGTTAGCAGTTGATTGAAGTTTTAGCTCATACATACTTTCGGTATCTAAGTGCAGTCGGAATAATCGTCCGATATTAAATGCCACAGAATAATTCGAAGATAAAATGTCTGAAAATAACACTAAAAAGCTTTAATAATCTTGATGTGGCAACAGCTTATCCCAAAACTAATTACAGGTTAGCGAATGGTATTTGAGTCGGGTTGGCGCTGGTCAGAAACTTTGCCTGAATATACAGGTACAGATAACTGCCGAAAAAAAATGATAATGGTAAATTCTATGAATTCGGTTCCGGAGATATTGCTATGATTCCTCCCGATCACAATGCCTGGGTGGTGGGGGGTGAACCTGTTGTAGGAATTGACCTCCAGCCAATAAACGCTCACTGTAGCTGATGAAACTTACTGAAACCAACGCCCTTCTTACAGGTGCTTCACGCGGACTCGGGAAACATATAGCCCTGGCACTGGCACAGGAAGGGGTTAATCTTGTTCTTGTTGCCCGCTCAGCTGATGCCCTGAGTGAAGTAGCTGATCGTGTTAAATCACACAACGTAAATGCTGTTTCGATTACAGCCGACCTTTCTGATAAAAAGCAGGTAAAAACACTCATAGAAAGGGCTGAATTGGAATTGGGGCCCCTGGATCTACTCATTAATAATGCTGGTCTCGAACTAATCAGAACTTATGATCAGTACCCGACTGAAAAAATTGATACGATTGTGCAGGTGAACCTTATTTCGGCTATGCAGCTTACACGAGCTGTACTGCCGGGTATGCTGCAACGTGGTCGCGGTCATATTGTAAACATTTCGTCACTTGCAGGTAAATTGGGATTCCCATGCCAAACCCCTTATTCCGCAACCAAAGCCGGCCAGGTCATGTTCACGCACTCACTGCGGGCCGAATTAATAGACAAACCAGTCGGAGTCTCTGTCGTTTGTCCGGGTTTTGTGAATGAAGACGGTATGTACGCCAACATAAGCGAGAAGTTTGGAGCGGCTCCGAATACAATGAAGCCAACCTCACCGGATAAAGTTGCTCGTGCGGTTATCAAAGTAATCAAGCGGGATGCTGCGGAAGCTATAGTCAATCCGACACCGGTCCGGCCAACTACAGTCATTCGGGAGATATTTTCGGGAATAACCCCATATATACACAAAGCAGCGGGATTGACCCGCTACTCACGAAAGATATCGGAAGAGTCAATGGAAAGTGAACCATAAATAAATCGTTGGTTTAGCCGATTAATAGGAACTTTTAATAGTAGTAAGTGTCATATCATTGGCTATAATTCTTATTACTGATAAACCAGCCTAAGTTCATATAGCACCTTACCTATGGCAAATACGCAAACCATCAAAACCGCTTTTGAAAGAAACCGGAAAGCGGTATCACTTCGTCCCGAAATAGGGCAAGGAACAGCGGTTACCAAAATCCGGCTGTTCAACGGTACTTCATGTGAAGTTGAACATAAGCACTGGAAGTTTACAGTAGATGTCGGAACCGGTGAAGGCGGTAATGATGCCGGACCCGGTCCGGGCATATTGGAACGTGGAGCACTTGGAAGCTGCCTGGCTATAGGGTGTGCTCAAATGGCTGCGGTCATGGAAGTTCCTATCAATCATCTGGAAGTGGAAATCGAGACAGACACGGATGCCCGCGGGATGTTGGGTGTTGATGATCGCTCACCTGGTTACCAGGCAGTCCGGTACAAAATTTACATTGATAGTCCGGCTTCGGAAGAGCAGGTGAACAATGTCGTGCGGGAAGTGGAACGGCTCAACCCTACCCTGGACAACTTTCGCCGTGCCTTGCCGGTGGAAGGTGAGCTGCACATAAATCAAAGCAAACTAAAGGAAGAAGAAGAATGAAACCGGAATTACAGCGACGAGTACAGCGATATGGCTGGGATAAAGCGGCCCTGTACTATGAATCGGCATGGAAACAGCAGTTAAAGCCGGCTCACGACCGGATGCTTGAATTGGCCAACTTGCAACGCGGGGAAAAAGTGCTTGAAACGGCTTGCGGAACCGGGTTGGTAGTTTTTCGTGCCGCACCGCCTGTTGCTCCCGATGGCGAAGTAATGGGTACCGACATCTCCGATACTATGGTTCAAACGGCAACAGAGACGGCAAAACAACTGGATATTCGTAATGTAAGATTCAAACAGATGGATGCGGAGCAACTCAAATTCGAGGATGCTACGTTCGATGCGGCACTTTCCGGGCTGGGGCTCATGTATATGCCGGACCCGGTTCGGGCCTTGCAGGAGAAATACCGGGTACTCAAACCCGGTGGCCGGGTGGCCGTGGCCATCTGGGGTGAGCGTAAAAAGTGCGGCTGGTCAGAAATATTTCCAATAGTAGATAAACGCGTTGCCTCAGATGTCTGCCCGATGTTTTTTCAGCAAGGCACCGGAAACACCCTGAATATGTCGTTAGAGCAAGCCGGTTTTGCAAACATAACAACCGAGCGATTTGATACCACGCTCCGGTTTGATTCCGACGAACACATCATTACAGCAGCCTTTTCCGGCGGTCCGGTAGCCCTGGCCTATGACAAATTTGACGAACAAACCAAAGAAGAAGCACATGCGGAGTACCTGGAATCCGTGGCGGCATACCGAAACGGATCCGCATACGACATCCCGGGCGAGTTTGTTGTTGCAGTGGGTTACAAGCAATAAGCCGGCTGTCCGGCGTAGCCGGGCTGTCGGCATGCGAGCAATAGAAAACAATGAGGGTAACCGCAGGGAGTGCGGAGTTATGCGCTGAGTACGCTGAGAGGAATTGGGGTGGCGGAATGGTGAAGTATTGGATAGGACTCCCTTATTCTACCATAAACCTCTTAATTTCCCTCTGTGTCCCCGGTGTGCTCTGTGGTAAAACAGAGTGGAACCGCCAACGCCAAGGGCGCAAAGGAGGAAGGGGAACCGCTTAGAGCGCAGGGTTTTTCGCCGAGGTGCGCAGAGGGGGATAGTTCTTTGTTTTGTCATGGGTATTCTCCCACGAGAACACTTGTGGATCTTTGAAAAGTGCTTGTTTAGGATTATCCCTTAATTTCCCTCTGTGTCCCCGGTGTGCTCTGTGGTAAAACAGAGTGGAACCGCCAAGACGCCAAGGGCGCAAAGGGGGAAGGGGAACCGCTGAGAGCGCAGGGTTTTTCGCCGAGGTGCGCAGAGGGGTTTGGGAATAATGTTGAAATAAAGTTAAGCCGTAGTTCAATATAGATAAACACGAATTCTGAAAACTGTTTGCTTGTTTGACTTTGAGTAGCCACTTAAACCTTGATTATATACCACAATTCTGAAAATTCAAAAAACGTATAGCCCCACAGCTATGGGTCGATTGTATTGTAGAAGCCATACCCGGGGATTATTAACCGGAAATGCTTCTGGATGCCGGATTTGGTAATATTCAGATTCTTCATCATCACGGTTATTTCACTGAAAGTCCAAATATGTCAACTAAAAATGCAGCAAAAAACACAGGACTATTGAGATATAACTCTAATAGTCCGGAAACCTTAAGAAATCAACCATCACCGGAGGAGAATATGACACTGTACAAATTCATTACACTACCCCTTGTATTGCTCGCAATAGCGTTTATCTGGTCCGATGCTTACGGACAATACGATACCGATGAACACTTCATGATAACGGCAGATGAGCTGGAATGGGGACCTGTAGCTTCAATGGGTGAAGGTGCTCAAATCGCATTTATTGAGGGTGATATCAGTGAAGAAGAACCCTTTACTTTCCGACTTAAGTTGGAGCCCGGTTACAAAGTACTGCCGCATATCCATCCGGAGTACGAGCGTGTAACGGTCATCTCGGGCACGTTTCATTTTGCTCACGGCAAGGAGTTCAACCCGGATGAAACCAAGGAACTACCCCCGGGCAGTGTGGCAATTATGCCGCCCGGTGATCCCATGTTCGGCTATGTTGAAGAGGAGACGGTCATCCAGCTCCACGGCACGGGACCATGGGGGATTGAGTATATCAATCCCGA
>SLQI01000041.1 GCA_007131535.1 Balneolales bacterium
AAATTATTATTGGGAACATTCCCTGTATGATAATCCCTGCGGGCACTGTTAGCGAAAACCTGGCGAATATCCCCGGCAGTAAGATCGGGGTCGACCTGCAGCATCATCGCAACGGCTCCGGAGACATGGGGAGAAGCCATGCTGGTACCCGAAGCTGACCGATACGGACCGACGGGATGCAGGGAAGCATCACTCCATTCAATAGACCCGGAAATAGCTGAAAAAACAAGGTACCCCGGAGCAGCAATATCGGGCACCACCTCGCCGGTTCTCAACGGACCTTTAGAGCTAAAATCGGCCAGCTCACCGGATTCCGGCATACGACTGTCTTCCGGATCAAGTGGGTCAAGACGGGTAAACCGGGTAAGACTTCGTCCATCTCTTCTTTCTGAAGCTGTTCTGGTCACGAATGCACCCACCGAAATCACTTCAGAAGCCGAAGCCGGGGTTCCAACGGTCATTTGGTTATCTCCGACCAACTGATCGCTCCGGTTGAGCTTCATTTCCCGGGGGTATACCATCCCGTCTCGGTTTACCCACATATCAAAACGTCCGCCCCGGATGGTGGAATTGGCAATAAAAACCCACGTGATATCACTTAAATCGGTGGTGTCATTTTCTCTGTAGATTTCCGCATAGATTTGCGAGTCCCCGTTCCGTTCAGCATTGGTAACCGTGGCTGTAGCATCAATGAAACCAAGGGTATCGCCTTCGGAGATGATTACTTCAGGTTCATCCAATTCTTCACCCGGCCTAATCCAGGGAGTCGTACCTGCGATACTGGCTCTGCCTGCTGCATCACTGTGTTGAACGGCAACAATTTTAAATTCTGAGAGGGTTTTCCGGTCGTACCAGGCTTCAATCGGTAAAGATTCAACATCCGCGTTTTCGGCAAGAATCGGGGCAATGTACCGGGTGCGCGGCCTCATTTCTGTACCGGTGTGTTTGGGTAAAAAACCGCTGTTCCCTGCCGAACTGACAATCACCCTGCCCGGACCGGATAATTCATCATAAAGTTCTTCTGTGGGTGAGGTGCCGTCCCGCGATCCGCTGATGCTGCCCAGGCTGATATTCACTACAGCCGGCTTATCCAATTCATCAGCAATCTGAAAAACCCGGTCAACACCGCCAAGTATATCGACCGTCATAAACAAACGGGAACCGGTTTCAGGATCGTAGCTCTGTGCATTCACGGCAATGATATCGGACTCCGGAGCAATACCGGTCATATTATCTGAACCTGCATCAGCCCGACCGTTACCTACGGCAGAACCGGCAACATGCGTACCATGACCGCTGATGTTGTCTTCCTGGGTAATCTGATCCGGGTCTTGATTGATTTCATCGCGTGTCCATTCAAGCGGATCTTCACCTCTAATCTGATAATCAATCAATCGTTCCAGCCGTGTCCCGTCATCGGTATTAAAGTCGGGATGCAGAAAATCGATCCCAGAATCTATAATGCCAACGAGTATATCTTCGCCGCGATAGGCTGAACTGAGGTTGCCGCCCCCGGAATGGGCAATACCTGCCCGAACCGCCGGACGGGTTCGGTTATGCATCAGCTCTGCCTCTTGAGGAGCCTGGATGTATGACACTTCTTCAAGCTTTGCCGCCTCTTTAACATTTTCCACCGGCATTCGCCCGGCTAACAGGTTTCCCCTTTCTACCACCACATTAAACCCAAGCGCTTCCAGCCGGTTGCGGGCTGAAGCACCGGTGGTCCGGATTACCAAATCAATATATTTACCCTCAACGTCTTTCCTCTTTCGGATGTCATCCTGATCCCTTATAGACAAACCGCCCGAAAGCCGTCGCTTTTGAACACGTGCCCGTCCGTCAAGCCGGTTATACCAAGGTTCGGTAAGCACCTCATCCGTTTGATACACGACTTCGAATTCTCCCCAATCTATACCTTCCAGGTGGATTTCGGGTATGTCGGATAATTCATTAGGTCGTTCCGGGTCCTGAGCAGCCAGGCTCCAATTGATGGCCAGAACTAATACAGTTACAACCAGAGAGCAGAGGTATAAAGAGTATTTCACGGGGTTTAGAATAGAATGATTTGTTGATTTATTCTACATACGCCAGTTTTCCATTAATCAGAGCACTGACCATTTCAAGGGCTACAGAGTTCTGTCCGCCGTGCGGGATAATAATATCCGCATAACGTTTGCTCGGCTCAACAAATTCCAGGTGCATAGGGCGAACATGTTTTTCATATTGATTCAGCACGCCTTCCAGACTCCGGTTGCGTTCGGTAATATCCCGGCGCAGCCTCCGGAGCAAGCGCACGTCGTCATCCGTATCTACAAACAATTTGATATCCAACAGATCCAGCAGTTCTTTTTCAGAAAATATGAGTATACCGTCTATAAGCAAGACCCGCTTGGGATATAGTGTTTGTGTTTTTTCAAGGCGGATATGGTTGGCAAAATCATACACCGGAACTTCCACACTATAGCCATCACTGAGAGCCTGAATATGACGTATGAGAAGTTCTGTTTCGAGTGAAGCGGGATGATCAAAATTCTGAGCGGCCCGCTCTTCAAAAGGCAAATGTTTTAAATCCCGATAATAGGAATCATGTTGCAGTAAATTCAGATCCTGTTCGCCCACCTCTTCAATAATATGATTTACGACCGTCGTTTTACCCGAGCCGCTGCCCCCGGCTACACCAATAATTAAAGTATTGCTCATTTAAAGTTAGTTAGTGTGTTCAAGTAAACTCACAGTGTCCTGAAAAAACGTCAAGCTTACAGGGCGCGCAGAGGCCCAAACAGCGTGGTATATAAAGCATAAATGAACACTTAGGGAAATGATTGGCACACTGATAATTGCGTTTTCTTAGAGACACTATTTATTCAGAAGAACTTGATCTTTGATTTCCGTTAATGCGGTCCCGATAATCCCGTATGGCGCGAAATATAGCCGATGCTATTATAGATTGTCCATATTCACTGCTCAGGAACCGCTCTTCCTGTGGATTACTGATGAAACCCATTTCCACCAGGATAGCAGGCATGGAGGCGTGATATAACACAATGAACGGAGCCTGTTTAATTCCCCGTGAATTTCGCTGAGCACGATCGGCAAACTGTTGATCCAGTTTTCCCGAAAAAACCTCACTGACAGCCAGGTACCCGCTGTTGGCAACTTCATAGACCAATAACTGCTGTGGAGACAGCTCCTCGCTGCGTTCATCTTCATCCTCAAAACGGATAACTCTGTTTTCCCGCTTCATCACCTCAAGCGCTTCCTGCGTTTTGGCCTGCCCCAAAATGTAAACTTCAGTCCCCTGGGCATTCCGGTTGGGTGCCGAGTTGGCATGAAGCGAAATAAACAGATCACCGCCGGCTTCATTCGCGATACTTCCACGCTCTTCGAGCCCGACGAAAGTATCATCTTCCCTGGTGTAAACGACTTCAATATCCGGCATGTGCTCGTTTATATACCCCCCGAGGCGGTGAGCGACCGCAAGCGCAACATCCTTTTCGTAAGTTCCGGCATTGCCAATGGCTCCGGGGTCTCTCCCACCATGACCGGGATCAATAACTATGGTATCAAATTTCTGGTCCTCACTAAAGGTCTCAAATTCCTGGATGACGTCATCTTCAACATCCCGCCCCCTCTGATAGCCATCCGTTTCGCCTTCGGCCACATGTTCACTGCTGGTATCCGCAACTTCAGCCCAGTCGATTGGTGCAAGCCCTTCCGTCAGAACTTCTACATCAAACTCATACGAAGACTCCAGGTTGATCAGAACATCCTTTCCATTGGCATCCAGGTAAGCATCGGCAAGCACAAAGACCTCGGGTTCAAGCGTAATATCCAGTCCCACCCCGTCCGGAATCGGATTCAGTTCAAATGATACAAACGGGGTTTCGGCTTCAGGCAACTCCACATCCCCGGGTATGATGTGTTCTTTGAACAAAGCAATTTGTGTCAGCTTCTGACTGCCCTGCCAAATCTTAAAATCGGTAGGCGTTTCCCTCATGTGAAGCCGTACGACATAACCGTTGCCATCACTTCGCTCTGCCCATGAAATACGTTCAAGGGTGGTGGGCGGATCCTGATCATCATCCTGATCAACGGAGACACCGGTAAAACCCGACGTCGTAAGCGTCAGAGCTAAAAGGAGAGTTACCAGACTCAAAAATCCGGATGCTTGCTTCAATGCAAGAAATTGCAGGTTCAACGGTGTAACCCTGATTATGCTTATATACCTTATTTTCCGTGTTAAAGATACGTAAGTTGGATCATTCATGAAATGCATGGACTTTGATTATTTAGTGTCTATAAGAAAACGCCAATATCGGCGTTCCGCTCGTCCCAAAAATGCTCATTTACGCTCTGTACACTGCGCTTTTTGGGAGCTTCGCGCGCCTTGATCCTGGCGTTTTCTTTCGACACTACCTCTTTTCTTACAGGCACTATTTACTTATGGCATTCATAACAGCTGATCCGCCACATAATCCATACCATGAAAAACAAGTTCAGGAATAACCCTGGCACGTATGTCCAATAGATCATAAAGCCAATGGCCATCACCGCCGGTTATAACAACGGCTAAATCCGGATTATGCTGTTTAAACCGATTAAGATGCGCCTGAACTGCTGCGATATATGATCCGGTTATCCCCCAGCGCAGCGCATCCCTGGTTGATCGGGGAGGCCACGCACCCGGAATCATGCGATCCACTTGTGGTAAATCGGTTTGCCGGCTGAGGCCATCCTCCAAAATTTGCATCCCCGGCATAATCACCCCTCCGGTAAACACCCCGTCCACCGAAACTTCGTCTATCGTTGTCGCCGTTCCGGCATCAATAACAACCGTTGCACTACCGGTAAGTCTCCAGGCTCCTATTGCAGCCAGTACACGGTCAATGCCGAGAGTCTCCGGAGTATTATAGCTTATGTATTTCTCCAGCATCTCATAATTCAGCGTATCATACCTGCGGTTGAGCATTGAGGTCAGCCTATTATAGTTAGCTTCTGAAACGGCACTGATAATGATACGCTCTGCCTTGAGCGCAATATCTTTTAAACCGTCGAGATCTTCCGGGCTCCAATTCTTAATCTCCGACCATACCTCACCGATGCGCTCTCCGGACTTTATGCGGGTATTTCCGATATCAATAAATAATTGAAATTTTTCGGGCATGATCAGTCGGTCGATATTTGTTCTTCTATTATCAGGATTTTGAACTTACAACTATCTTACGATCAACATTATTTCTTGCCTTTGAAGGAAATAAGAAAATCCGGAACAACATATCATTATATCTTGTTACCCAACTAAATTGGTGGACATCTGTATTTGCAGAGGTAACGCAAGTCTTTATAAACGATACAGCAAAAAATGAAACGTTCAGAATCCAAAATTTCAGGGAATTCTAAAAAATCGTCTAAATCAAGAAGCACGAAGGATAAGCTTCATCTTCAACTATTCAGTGTACACGGGTTAGTTCGAGGCAGCAACCTTGAACTTGGTCGTGATGCCGATACCGGCGGACAGGTAAAGTATGTAGTAGATCTGGCTAAAGCATTGGGCAAAAACCCGAGAGTAAAACAGGTCGACTTGTTCACCCGCTATATTGATGACAAACGGGTGAGTTCGGATTACAAAAAAGAGATTGAGACCCTGAATGACAAAACCCGTATTATACGCATAAAATGTGGCGGACGACGCTATATGCGCAAGGAGCTGCTATGGGGGCATCTCGACGAATATGTCGATAACGTTATCAAGTTCAATAAAAAGAATAAAATAGTTCCGGATTTGCTCCACGGCCATTATGCCGATGCCGGCTACATTGTCCGTCAGCTCTCAAAGATGCTTGGAATTCCCTTTATTTTTACCGGCCACTCACTGGGGCGCAATAAAATGCAGTCGCTTTCCAATGACGGCATGTCTATGGAACAGATGAATAAATACTATAATATTGAACGGCGGATCGAAGCCGAGGAAAAAGTACTGGCCAATGCGGATATGGTCATAACCAGTACCAATCACGAAATTCATAATCAGTACAAACTGTATAACAACCACAACAAAGCATATTTCGAAGTCATCCCGCCCGGGATCGATCTGGATATCTTTTACCCTTACTATTATGATGAAGATGAAAACTGGGAGAAGGACGAGCGTTATATCCAGGCCCGGCATAAGATGCATCATGAACTGGACCGGTTCCTGACCGATACCAAGAAACCGCTGATACTTGCCATTTGCCGGCCGGACAGCAAAAAAAACATCCCGGGACTGGTAAAGGCGTTCGGCACCCACAAAGATCTGCAGATGATCGCGAACCTGGGCATTTTTGCGGGTATCCGAAAGGATATCGACAATATGGACGACAACGAGCGGGATGTACTTACCGAATTGCTCCACATGATGGATAAGTACGACCTGTACGGTTCCATGGCCAT
>SLQI01000028.1 GCA_007131535.1 Balneolales bacterium
ACTCATTGGTGAGCCTTTTGTATTGACCGAATAAGTACCCAATTTCACGTTTCCCGACACCAATGTCACCGGCGGGAACATCGGTATATTTGTTAATATGGCGGAACAGCTCCGTCATAAAGCTCTGGCAGAAGCGCATCACTTCATTATCAGATTTTCCGGTGGGATCAAAGTCGGACCCTCCCTTTGCACCACCAAGAGGCAGGGTAGTAAGCGCATTTTTCAGAACCTGTTCAAACCCGAGAAACTTGAGAATGCTCAGATTTACGGTCGGATGAAACCGGAGTCCTCCTTTGTACGGACCAATGGCCGAGTTAAATTGTACTCTTATACCCCGATTAACCCGTGTGTTGCCTCGATCATCTACCCACGGGACCCGGAAGATGATGATGCGTTCCGGCTCAACCATGAGTTTAAAAATGTTGGCTTCCCTGTAAACCGGATGTTTTTCCATGTACGGGACAATTGTTTCTGCAACTTCCCTTACCGATTGGTGAAATTCAGGTTCATTGGGATTATTGGCCTCCACTTCACGCATGAAGGCCTCAAGCTGAGTTTGCTCAGAATAGTTCATAACTAATTATTAAGTACCTAACCCTTTAATTGTAATTTTTCATACCCTGAAAGCCCGGTAAAAACGGGTTAACGGGAGTGTAGACCTTTTAAAACCGTCATATAATATGAAATTGTAAGCTGGATTTTAAACCAAAATCCGGAAATTTGGGGGATGTTCGCTCAATTGGTGTTTGTAAAAACGCTAAGTGTCCAAAGAAAATTCATGGCGCCTGTTGCGAACTACAGCAATATCATTCAAGCTCCTTTAATAAGCTTTTGAGATCCATCGGCTCGGTATACATATCGAGAGAGCCGTCTTGCCGGTAAGTCCATTGATCTTTAGGCCGGTCTCGATAGAGTTCGATGCCGTTAGCATCCGGGTCGCTCAAATAAATAGCTTCAGAAACCCCATGGTCACTTGCGCCGGTTATCGGATATTGCGCAATTCGCAATCGGTTGTAAATCTGTGCCAGATCTTTGCGGGACGGGTAGAGAATAGCTATGTGGTAAAGTCCGGAACTGTTCATCGAAGGAGGGCCGGTATCTTTACTGTACCAGGTATTTAACCCGATATGATGGTGATACCCACCGGCTGAGATAAAAGCGGCATCATCACCATAGGTGGTCATCAGTTCAAAGCCCAGCAGCCCGCAGTAAAAGTTCAGAGATCTCTCAAGATTCGTCACTTTTAAATGAACATGACCAATAGTAGCCTGCGCAGGGATGGTATAATCCCGATTAATTTTGTTCATCAAGTAGACCTATTAAATGAGTTAACTCCATTTTACAAATATGGGTGGAAAAGGATAACCACTATTTTAGTAAACGAATACGCCCACCTGTACGATACTTGAAATCGTGGAAGACTTAGCAACACCTTCTTGAATTCTAACCGGACTATTCGTTATCATCACCACTTTAGTAATCAGATAGAAATCAGATGACATTTGCTGATCACGTATTGCAATTTAATGCTGCTCTTGACTTTGACGAATCAAAATTACCTGCCGGCATCCGTATAATGAATCCGTTTAACGGGGATAATGCGGAGGTTACCAGGAAAATCACCCAAACGTTCTACAATAAGTACTATAATGATAACCGCGAGCGGAGATTTATCCTGGGGATCAACCCCGGTAGATTCGGGGCGGGAGTAACCGGGGTGCCTTTCAGTGACACCAAACGGCTGGCGGAGTTTTGCGGGATAGATGTAAATGAGTTTTCAACCCACGAACCCTCTTCGGTTTTTGTCTATCGGGTGATTGAAGCGTATGGAGGGCCTGAGTTATTTTACGAAAACTACTATATCAATTCATTGTGCCCGCTGGGATTTGTTCGAAAAAACGAGAGGGGGAACTGGGTAAATTACAACTTTTATGATGATAAACAGTTGTATGCCGTAGTAAAGCCCTTTATGATCCAAAGTGTAGAACAGCAGCTCGCTTTCGGGATAAACCGAAAGAAAGCCTACTGCCTGGGCAGAGGGAAGAACTATAGCTTTATGAAAAAGCTGAACGAGGAACAAAGCTGGTTTGAGGAAATCGTACCACTGGACCATCCCCGTTATGTAGTCCAATACAAGTCGAAACTGATGGATGAGTATGTGGATCAGTACATGAAATTGCTTGAATAGTAAACTAAATACACCCGCAAGAAGCACCTGCCAGGTACAAATAGCTTCAAAAGCATATACCCGGCTACTAATGCACTGGCAGTGAGTACGCAAAATCAGGATCTTACTTTGCTTTTAAGAATTCGAAATGTTTTCAATGAAGATTCCAATGACGAAATCTATGGTTGATTTACTGCCGGGAAGGACCTGCCAGGTCTTGTGGACCTGGCAGGTGGGAGTTGTAGGTGGGCGTTGCAGAAGCAGAAACTTTAATTTGTAATTAATCCGATGAGTTCCGACAAACAGCATAAACAAACCAAATCCATCCGTACTCAGACACCGAGGAGCGAACAGCGGGAGCACGCAACGCCGATTTACATGACCTCCAGTTTTGTCTTCGATTCTGCAGAGCATGCCCGTGCGCTATTTGCGAATGAGGAGGAGGGGAATGTGTATTCCCGATACTCCAACCCGACCTGTGATGAGTTTGTACAGAAAATCACCGATATGGAGGGATGTGAAGACGGGATAAGTACAGCTTCCGGGATGGCTGCGGTTTTTGTGAGTATGGCCGGCATACTGGAGCAGGGGGATCATATTCTGGTTTCACGGTCGCTGTTCGGGTCTACTCATCAGATTCTTACCGGCATTTTCCCGAAATGGGGAATTTCACATACCTACGTAGATGTCGACCGCCCGGATGACTGGGAAGCGGCTATCACCCCTGATACCCGGATGATCTTTGTCGAAACCCCCTCTAATCCCGGGCTGGATATTATCGATCTGGAATGGCTTGGCAATTTGGCCGAAAAGCATAATCTGATCTTAAATGTCGATAATTGCTTTGCAACCCCCGTGCTGCAAAATCCGGCCGAATTTGGTGCGGACCTGGTAGTCCATTCGGCTACCAAGTATATCGACGGGCAGGGAAGGGCTATAGGTGGTGTGATCGCCGGCAAAAGCCGCTACATTGAAGAACTCCGGTTTTTCGCCCGACACTCCGGTCCGGCCATGTCACCGTTTAATGCCTGGATTTTTTCCAAAAGCCTGGAAACCCTGCCGGTTCGGATGGAAAAGCACTGTTCTAACGCAGCGGAATTAACCGAGCGGCTTCAGGGTATTCCGGGAATCCAAAAAGTAAAATATCCGTTTCATCCGGATCACCCCCAATACGAACTCGCCCGAAAACAGATGAAAGCCGGTGGCGGCATCGTTACCATCACGCTTGAACACGGATACGAACAGGCAAGCCGGTTCATTGACAACCTGCAGATGATTTCGATCAGTGCTAATCTTGGCGACACCCGAACCATCGCCACTCACCCGGCTTCAACCACCCACTCTAAACTGACCGAGGAAGAAAGGCTGAACGTGGGAATCACTCCCGGACTTGTGCGAATTTCTGTTGGATTGGAGCACCCGGATGATATCGAACAGGATATCAGGCAGGCGGTGGAGAGGTCGTTTTAATCTAAAAGCTGAACCAGTCGTTGAATTTTTCTTGTGTGTAAAACACTAAACCCTAAACACACACCAATCAAAATGGTTCCTACAATTTGCAACTCTAAAAATCAAAATATTAATGTCCAAATACCCCAAACAAGCGTTGACAAAAATAAGCTCTAAGCTTGCTGAACCGTGTATGAAACATTGAAAAATTAAAACTTAGAGTTTCGAATTTAGAATTTCCCATATCAACCTCCTAAAGCCACTACTTATTCACCACTTCAATCAGACATGAGCAAAGAAATCGATAACTACTATCTCGGCGATATCAAAGTAACTATTAGCGAAACCGATTCTCCTGAAAAACTTAATGTGTTGTGCCAGGACGACTCCTTTAAGATGGAATTCAAGGCAAGTTTATACGAATACCAATATTACAAGCGGCACATGAACCAGAAAATCCGCAACCGCTTTGCCCAGGCGCACGAGCAGGAGAGTTGATTTTTTTACCGCGGATTGGCGTGGATTTAAACGGATACTGTAAATGTTATTGAACTAATAAAGATAAACATTACAGTAAAATCGAATACCACCGAAACAGTTTAAAGCCTTACTCAGGTTGTTTGTAAAAACCAATCAACCCGTAAAAATCCGCGAAGATCCGCGGTTAAAAAACACTAAAACGGAGCATCATCATCCGGCGGAGGCATGTAACCGGTATTGCCGCGGCGGCGGCCGGTTTCATCGGTGGAGGAATCATCGCCGGACTGGTTTTCGGAGTCAGAATTTTCACCACCGGAAGTAAGACTGAGATCGACAGCTTCTTCGCCGAGATAGCCTGCTCCGGTATTAATATCGGCACTGGTAAGATTTTCGAACCGGGCATAATCTTCGATAAAATTGAGTCGAACCGTATCGGTTGGCCCGTTCCGCTGCTTGCCAACGATTACCTCAGCAATATTTTCCGTCGAGTTGCCCATTTCATCCGTGGTGATGCCGTAGTATTCCGGTCGATAGAGGAAGCAAACCACATCAGCATCCTGCTCAATAGAGCCGGACTCCCGCAAGTCACTCAGTTGCGGTCGTTTATCCCCACCTCGCTGCTCTACGGCACGGCTGAGCTGGGATAGTGCGATCACCGGCACACTTAACTCCTTGGCCAGGGCTTTCAAACCACGGGAGATATTGGCAATTTCCTGCTCGCGGCTGGAATTTCGGTCATTCTGTGGGCCCGTCATCAACTGCAGGTAGTCAACAATAATAATTCCTATATCATGCTCATTCTTAAGCCGCCTGCATTTGGACCGCAGCTCCATGATACTTAATCCCGGAGTATCATCAATAAAAATTCTGGCCTGATGCAGCCTTCCGGCCGCTTCAATAAGGTTCTTGAATTCATCATCCTGCAGCCGGCCGGTTCGTGCATTCTGGGCACTGATACGCGCTTCCATGGTCAGCAGACGCTGTACGAGTGATTGATCCGACATCTCCAGACTGAAAATAGCTACCGGCGCCCGTTTTTCTTCATCAGGAAAAAGGGCCGTATTTCGAGCCATGCTCAGCGTGAAGGCTGTCTTACCCATAGAAGGACGGGCAGCGACGATGATCAGGTCGCCGGGCTGCCAGCCGGCGGTGAGGCGATCCAGATCCAACCCCGATGGCACTCCCGTGATCCCGGATGTTTTGCCGCGGATCTCTTCAAGGTAACTCAGCGTATCCTTAAGGACATCCGCCAGCGACTTGGTCGACAGGTTTGCCCGGGCGTTGGCCAGTTCAAAAATTTGTTGTTCGGCATGATCCAGCAGTTCGTAGGGATCCGATGTGGCGTCGTAAGCCTGGCGCATCATCTCATTACAGGTAGTGATCAACCGGCGCTTGATCGATTTTTCGATGAGGATCTGCGCGTGATACTCAATATTGGCTGCCGAGCTCACACTGCGGGTCAGCTGTGCGAGATACCCCGGTCCGCCAATGCGGTCCAACTGTTGCTGATCACGCAGCTCATTTTCGACGGTGATGATATCCAGCGGACGATCCTTCTCATATAACTCCTGAAGGATCTTAAACACATTGCGATTTGCCGGATTATAAAAATCATCGGGCTGAAGCAGCTGTATACAGACGGAGGCCGCTTCTTTTTCAATCAGCATGCCCCCGAGTACCGACTCTTCCACCTCCTGAGCTTGCGGTGGCAGCAGCCCCTCAGGTTCGGTTTTGGCCGGTAGATTTTTCGATTCGGATGAAGAAGGCTCCATGGATATTTTTGAAGATTAAATTATGCTTAAACAAATATTGCCAACCACAACTCCGGAAGGCAAATCATTTTTCCGATTCATGAATTCACTTCGCAGGTAATAAGTCCCCGGAGTGAGTTGGATTTTTTAATATGTCAGCTTCCTGCCAGTTCATCATACCGGGCACGCAGCTTCTGTACATCCTCCCAGGTATCCCGTTTCCATGCCGGGTTCCGCAACAAGGCTGCCGGATGAAAAGTAACCATCAGCTCACGATCATCCATGAACGGGTGAAATGTACCACGCAGGGCTTTCATCGGCTTGTTGGTATCGAGCAAAGTCTGGGCGGAAATCCGGCCAAGGCACAGTATAAGTTTCGGGTTGATCAACTCAATCTGACGGTACAGAAAGGGGAGACTGCGTTGCCGCTCTTCCGGAAGCGGATCCCGGTTCTGGGGCGGACGGTGTTTGAGAATATTAGCGATGTATACTTCTTCACGCTGAAAACTGATTGCTTCCAGTATCTTATTCAGAAGCTGTCCGGCCCGGCCTACAAACGGCTCACCCT
>SLQI01000424.1 GCA_007131535.1 Balneolales bacterium
ATCTCGTGCATATTCAGGAAGAGGTTCATCAAACCGATAGGCATACATTTTACGAACTATATCAATCCTTGATTTCTCATTTGACCAAAGTGCAGCCTGCTTTCTTGCAAGTGAAGAACGATCTGGGCCAAACGGCATACTGGAAGCATAAAGCCGAATTCCTTTTGACCCTACAGCCAGAACACCGGTTTGTTGGCGTGCAAGTAATCGAAGTGCATCATGGCTGATCACGGTACCCGGCAAGTAAAATACAGGAAACTTGTTGAAATGGAATTTCATAAGCACCGGCATCCAATTTATCATTACCTGCAGTTGTGAAAACTAGGTTTCCGTCTTCTACTGCAAGCCTTCCTCGCTCCAGCCACATCAGGCCATGCCGGTCGGCATGTGGAACACGAGCTGTCTCCAGGCCAAGTCTGCCTTTTAGTACCATGGCCAATTTTTTTAATAAACCAATTGCACTATTGAGCTTATTTATATTCCAAACTGATTCAAAAACTCTGAGATTGTCGTAATTTTCGTTTTACCGATTTCCCTCAAAACCAATAAGTCTTTATCACCGGTTAGCAGGTAATCAGCTTTCCCATCAATAGCGAGAGACAACAAAAAGTTATCTTTTGGATCACGGCACACAGATACTTCAGAAGTAACTTCAATAAAGTCCGCAACTTCATCAATAGTTTCTAGAAGATCAGTTAGATCCTTATTTGAAAAATACTTTTTCAGTTTTGGGCGATTTGCAACGGTTATAAACTCTTCAAGAAGTTCTTGGCTAAATAAAAGTGTACATTTTTGATCAAAAAACAGTTTGTCGAGTTATTCAAACCTGCTGCTTTTAAAAAAACTGATCCAGAGATTTGTATCCAGAATCAGCCGCATCTTCATTTACGGTATCGTTCCGTTCGGGCTTTCTCCACCTCTTTAGCAATCTCATCCTCATCCGGACCATTCCCGGATGTTGACCGTAATTTTTCTACAACTTCAGAGAAACTCTTGTTTGTGGATTTTCGAATCGAAATAAGATTTAAATCTGCCAAGTTTTTCAGCAGCTTTCTGGCTTTAGGGTTTAATATGTCTACTTTTATAGTTTCCATGCTATAATGTACACAAATTGATTTCGTACCAAAAAGATTTACTCATCGGAAGTACTTAGATAACGAGTTATCGGTTTTGAAGTTGTTTTTCCGGTTAACTTTACTCAAGGATTAGGCTCTGCGTATTTTCAGCATCCCAAACCCAAAACTTTTATGACGGCCAATTCCGCGATACAGCAGTTCTTTGAACTCATCTCCGTTTTGGATTTTTAGCGTACCCGTAAACGTTACATCGGGCCGCTGAATAATTTTTACTTTCCGGTTAGGTTTGTGGTTTCTGCGGGACATCCGCTCAATGGAAAACCGTTTCACCTTGACTGAGGTCAAGTTCACCCCATCCTGCTTTTCAAAATAGCGGATCAGCCACTCTTTGTAGGTGTTTTCCCGATCCACTTCCACACTTTCATCATCGATTTCCCAAACTTTGGAAAGAAATACATCGATCTCCTGGCCCTTTTTCCATTTTAAACCATCGGAAGCTTTACGAACTACAGGGCACGTACGCAATTCAAAGCCCAATTCCATTCCATCCGAGAATTCGTTCGGCATCGGTTTGGAGGCAATTCGATCCCAGTCAACGATCTCATATACTGTAGGGCTGGCAAAGCCTCTTGCAAGATTTTGAAGTGTCTCCCAATCAAATTCAGAATAGCACAAAACCCGGATTGCCTGTCCATTGTAGTCGACGATCTGCCTGTGATTGTCTTCTACTGAAAATGGACTTGGTGACTGGTCCTGGAAAAGTTCGGACAATGCGCAGTGGACCAAATAGTTATTGCCAACATTCTTTAATGGAAGATGAAGCATTTTTCCCAATTGCATGAGTCGACGGGAATCGAGCCACATCTGTATCATATGTACGGTTTTAGTTTCAACTTCACTCATTCGCAGCCTCTTCGATTTGAATTTCAATTTCCCCTTTTGCAATCCATCGTTCGCCTACATGGATCTGATTTTCCCAATCGCGCCGATCAGTTACCGGCTGCTCCATATCCGCTTTGGGTTGATTCTCCCCTTCATCCACAGGCCACCAGGCCGGGTACCGGTTACGTTCATCGGCGCGGCTTGAGAGTGGTGTTTTTTTCAAGGCATCTGTCAGTGATTCGCTTTTAGTCCTTTTAACAAAAAGCGGTGTTGCCGGCATACAGGCTTTTCGACCGATGAAGAGCGGTCGTTCCGGGTATTGAAGCGCCTTTTGAAGCTCACCAATAGTCGGGGTTTCGTCTTCTGGCTGAAGCGTCAGGGCAACGGTGTGAATGGAATCGGCGCGGTAATCTCGCAAGCGAATATGTGTTCCTCGGCTTGAAGTGCCACCCTTACGTTCGTCCAGCCAGCCTTGAGTTGTCCATGCGTTCTGGTCCAGCATAAATTCCTGGGAAAGATCTACCGTTTGATAGTCCCGAAGAGGCTGCCCTGCACGATCCTGCCGCGATGCATATCGAAGTCGATTTTGGAGTGATTCCAGCTTCTCGAAGTCTCTGTGATCGTACCCAAGCGCATTCCCCAGCATTCCGGCAATCATGGATAGAGCAGGATAGGGCTGCACCTTTCCGTGACGGTCAATAATGGGTGCTCCAAAACTGATCAGGGGAGCGTCCAGTCGCAGTATGAGAACCTCCATAGTTACGCCCCTTTTATTTGATTTGCTACCCAATCTGCAATTTTTGGCACAGATGTGGTTTCATCCAGCTCCAGTAACTCCAAAAACGTCTCTTTGGGACCGGCTGCAGCAACTTTGCGATCTGTACTTTTTCCATACATCTGGTCCATATCCTTGACGTATGAACCGAGAGCATTGTAGCTGTTTGCCAATACACCATGATTGTTTTTGGCAACCGGCTGTTGAAATGCATTGGCGAGCGTTCTCGGCTGAGATGTACCGACTTCAACCATCAAGCACTGTGCGTAGGAGTAGGGTGCCGTCGATCCTAATTTGGCACCGGGGGATACGGTGGCAACAATATTAATCAGTCGTTTTATGACTTCCGCAGCCACCGAAGAATCTGCATTTTCCCAGTCACTTCGCTCAACACCTTCCAGGTTGGAGATCAGCAGTGGTATATCCACCACAACATAGTTATAGAAAAGACCACTGGAGAGTTCCGTACTGTTGATGTGACCGGCCCCCAGCTCTCCGCTATCTTCTGGTTCGTCGCGGCGCAGTTCATCCACGGCAGAAAAGTAGTCGCTTTCGCTTTCCTCTTCATGTGTGGTAAACGCATGGGCCACATGAATGGCGGCATCACCGCGAGCAAGAATATCGCTGGTTACCATACGCCCAAACATAGCGGCATCCAGGCCAGATGCTGACTTCAGTCCCTTTAGGTTTTTTTTCAGGTCACCCTTGTCAAAATCTCTCATTACTTCGGCGGCTTCGGAAACGATCTCTTTCTCAGTAACCTCACCATTTTCCCAAAAAACTGACAACTCTTCTTTTACCTCGTCAAGTTTGGTCTTTACAAGATCCCGCAGGTAACGCATCTCTGGTTCGCCGAAGATGGTGATCTGATTGGTTTTCAGTGCTTCCCAGGGTTCATATTTATCATCTCCTTTACTGGGATCAATCAACTTTTCTACATCAGATTTTTTAGCTTTTTTTCCGCTAAGTAAAAACTCTTTTAGCGCACCTGTGCCTGCACGCACCAAAGGTTCGGGATATCCTTCATCAATTAATGGCTGGGCCAGTTTTCGCTGAAAGGTTTCACGGGAGCGGAAGGTGGTTTCAAACTCTTCCATATCATGCAGAGCGTTTTCCCCTTCGAAGTTACGCCAGTGGTACTTTAGGCACTGCGAGGAGACGCGAGTTCGTGTTGCACCCCCGAACGGCAGCCGTTTGGCAAAACCGGCATCATCACGGTTTAAAAGAGTTCCGGGATAGGATGTAAGCGTGTGGATTTGAAGAAATTTTGGTCGACTCATAATCGTCAAATGTTTTATTGATTGGTATTAAATATTAATTGGATTCTTGTTCTTTGGAATAAATTCGGGAATAGTATTCGCGCGAAATACTCAAACGAATGCGTTCCCCGGCATCACCGGACTGGAAAAACAGAAGCCGGGCCACATCGGTCCAGTTTGCTTCCTGGTTTTTACTTGCAAGGAATTGTGCTACCCGCCTCAGATGGGTTTCCAGGGTTTCATCTTTTGCCCGCATAAGCTGCACAAAACGTAGTTCGGACCAGCCCGCTTCTGCGAGAGCCGCCCCAAGTGATATGCTGTAGTTGTGGAGACCTGCACAGTGTGCCATTCCCATGAACAGAGTGGCCCAGCGCCGCTCCCACTGCTCTTGGCTGATCCAGGAGGGGGAATCATTCAGATTCTGCATCATCAAAAGTCGCCACAGGGCCGGGGTAAAGGGTTGGTCGGGAGAAATACGTCGCAAATCCGCCAGTTCGCCGGATGATATAGCTCCATCCTTTTTCATTATACCGGCAATGTTTCCAACGATTTTTCCGTAGTCGATCTTCGTACTTGTTTCAGTTGCTATTTCAGTGTTCATAATATTTCCTCTGTTTGATTAATAGGTGTGGTTTTCTTCCCGGCATATTCAAAAATTTTATTCACCTGACCATAAAACATGGAATTGGCCTTGCTCAGCGCCCGAAGCCGTCGTAGTTGGGATATTGGGGTACTCCGCTGGGCTTCTTTAAATATGGTTTCAGCTTCTTCCAGCAAAATTTCCTCCCACTGTTGTTTCGCTTCTTCCGAACCCAGGTCAACCGATGCCCAAAGCGAATCAAAAAACTGCCGGTCGATCTCCTGATCGAAACGGTTGATCCAAGGGGCTACTTTTGAGTAGTCTACTTTTTGATCCGTTCCGCTGCTTAACAAAGCGGAAAGTGCCGGCCTGAGAATTTTTCGTTGGGCATCGTAGGTTAAAGAGATTCGATTTTTTGCTCTTTTTGCCAAGGTTTGTTTTAGTGATGTATTGCCAAACAAAGAAGCCGTCACGTTGGGAGGAATTGGAATAATACGCTTGTGCAAACCATCCGTTTTTCCCTGGCCCCTTACCAATGCCTGGCAAATCAAAAAAGCTCCATCTTTTTCATCATTTTGAAATTCAAGTGCAATAGGTTTGGCGTATTCTTCTCCAAGTAAAAGTTGTTGAATCAATTCGTATGTAAATCCGGACTCTCCAAGTGTTAGTGCTTTTACACCTTTCTTTTCTATGGGTGTCCAGGGGTCCTCAGTTCTTCCATTCAGGTCATCAGGAGCTGAAATACGACCTGCTTTTGTGTTTGTGCGAAGACATAAAAGTCGGTTATCATCTCTTTTAAATCTGATCCTTCGACAAATTTCTATAAAAAATGGATCGCATTTGTTAATTGGAATGCTGCTGTTTTTCTCACCATCCCATGGTGGTATCCAAAGTAATGCTGGGCCATTCAGTTCATTCATATCCAAGAGCGACTGCCTGTGTTTTAATAATACATTCATATCCCTCTGAAAACGATGTCCCCAATTTTTTTCCGGACTTAATCCAACCAAGGGGCGATTTCCAAAACCACCGTTCATACGAACGACTCCGTAATTCCCTCTCCCTAAAAAGCCTTCCATTGTCTGTAATGTGATTAGTGCAAATAACCAGTGCTCAGGATCAGGCCTGAGAATTCGGCTTCCTTTCAAATCATGGTTTTTGGATGTAACCAGCATATCGAGCTCATCCGGAGTTTGGATATCCGAACTGTATTTTGCTTTCTCGAGTGAACTTTCCGGCACAGGAGGCTGCATGAAGGCCGGTAGGGATACATCATCCACAACCAGGTGCCAGGCGGCTTCGCTGCCATCAGCCAGGTTGACCAACAGCTCTTTCCAGATATCCGGTTGGGTCGGAATGTCACCATTATTTTCCCGCGCCACGGCCATTGAGGCAAGCTGCACCAGGAAACTGTACCACGCCTGCTGCTGATGCGGCTGTAGGGCCTCAAAGCTTACAATTGAATTGTCCAGCAGGCTGCTCAGAATGGAGGGTAGGTTTGTAGCTTTGGTTTCACCGTTTTGATATCTGACGGTGATTACCGGTTCGTCCAAAAGTGAATAATGCATTGTTTTACCCATTGTCCAAAGATTTTTAGTTAAGATTCCGGCTCCAGCCCGAAGCGGTCGTATCGAAAGGTTTTGCTGTAAAACGTAAACCGGAAGCCGCCGTCAAACGGCTGCACGGCATCTTCTGTGAGGTCGGTCTCTTCAGGCACTGTATTGATCTGCCACTCATTGATTTTCAGTTCGCTGACTTTCTCCCCGAAAGGCCCGTCTATAGGTTTAGGCAATTTGATTCGGTAGTCATCCCGTCCCAGTCGCGTTTTTACCTGTTGCA
>SLQI01000349.1 GCA_007131535.1 Balneolales bacterium
AGTTGGAAAAATTATAAATTACTCAATTAGTAATGTTAACCTGTTAGTTGATCATCATCTGATTAAATATTAATTATGCCTACATTCGGAAACCTGAAACAAGTTGATTTACGCACCGGCTGGAACCATGAGGCCTTTGATTTTACAAAGTGGCTGGTCAAACCGGAAAACCTGCAGCTTTTGTCGGATGAGATCGGGATAGAAGTGGCCCCATTGGAAGCTGAAGCACGAACCGGTAAATACAGCGTAGATATCCTGGCCGAGGAGGAGAATACAGGCAGGAAAATTATCATAGAAAATCAACTTGAGAAGTCTGATCACGATCATTTGGGAAAGATCGTTACCTATGCATCAGGATACGATGCTGAATATATAGTCTGGATTGTAAAGGAGGCCAATGAAGAGCACCGGCAGGCCCTGGAGTGGCTGAATGACCATATGGATAACCAGGTCAATCTTTTTTTGATAAAACTGGAGTTGTGGCAAATCGATGACTCTGCTCCGGCAGTAAAACTGAATACGATCGTAAAACCGAACGAATGGACCAAAACCCTTCGTGAGAGAACCAGAAGTGACGAATTATCAGAAACAAAACTCATGCAACTCGACTTCTGGGAGCAATTTAAATCTTATTGTAAAGAGCAGGGGTCCGGTTTGGGAACTCGAAAGGCCTTTCCTCAGCATTGGTATGATATCAGCATCGGACGATCTGGCGGACATATTGCCTTGACTGTCAACACTCGTGAAAATGAAATTGGATGTGAGCTTTACATTCACGATGACAAAGAGTGGTACGATCAGTTGGCCGAACAGAAAGGTGATATTGAAAACGATATAGGAGAAAGTCTTTCGTGGCAACGCCTGGATAATAAAAAAGCCAGCCGGATTAAATTGGCTAAGAAAGCGGACTTAGAAGACCAGCAAAATTGGCCTGAGTATATTCAATGGTTGAAAGAGAAGGCGGAAACCTTTAAACGGGTATTTGGCTCATGACTATAGAGATCTGGTTTTCTGGATTTGCATTATTGATTTCTGCCATCGTAGCTATTTATAGTTACATGCAGGGCAGAAAAAGTAATGAGCTTCAAGAAGAACAGACTGATCTACAACGAAGAGTCGTGGAGTTGGAAGAAAAACGTGAAACAGAAAGAAAGGAAGAAAAGATTCGTGCAAATCTAAGAGCTGAAGTAGATTACAGACCAACTGCAGCTGGCAGGGTGGCCAAAAAATTACGTATTGTTAACGAAGGACAAGGAGCGGCAAAAAACATACGTATTGAAATTGAAGGAAAATCGATAGAGGGTTGTGATTTTATCTTAAAGGGAAATAAATCACTTGATGTATTGGCTGCTGGGAATGAGTTTTTATTGCCAATGGCAACTTCAAAAGACTCACCGGCAAGCTGGTTGACAACATTGTATTGGGATGATAAGACCGCTAAAAATCAAAAATTTGAAACGACTTTGACAAAGTAACTATGCGAAAGCGTAATCCAGAAGAACTTATTGAATCGGGAGTCGAATGGATTGGTAAAATTCCAAGGGATTGGCACGTTTATAAAATAAAGTTTACAACTTATCTAAAAGGTAGAGTTGGCTGGCATGGTTTAACAACGGGTGAATACAAAAAGAGGGGTCCATATTTAGTCACTGGTACTGATTTTGCAAAAGGAGTTGTAAATTGGGATTCATGTCACCATGTATCAGAAGAGAGGTACAGTCAAGATCCATATATTCATCTCAAAGAAGGTGACTTATTAATAACCAAGGATGGTACAATTGGTAAAACTGCATTGGTTAAAAATTTATCCGGAAAAGCAACTTTAAATACAGGTGTATTCTTAATAAGGCCTCATTCAGATTTTTACAATACAAGGTATATGTATTGGCTTTTGAACTCAAAGGTTTTTAACGAGTACATTGAATACTCTAAATCAGGTTCAACAGTTGCTCATTTATATCAAGAAACATTTTCAAACTGGAAATTTCCGGCTCCAACCCATAACGAACAAATAATTATCGCCACCTTCCTCGACCGCAAAACTTCGGCCCTCGACCGGCTCATTGAAAAAAAACAACAACTCATCGAAAAGCTGAAGGAGAAACGCCAGGCGCTCATTACCCGGGCGGTGACTAAGGGTCTTGACCCTGATGCCCCCATGAAAGATTCCGGGATTGAGTGGTTGGGGGAGATTCCGGAAAGTTGGGAAATAACTAAGTTAAAATGGGTTTCAAACAGGATAACTACTGGGAAAACACCCAAAACTTCTAATGAGTCATATTTTTCAGATTCAGAAGTTCTATGGTACTCGCCAAGTGATTTTAACAATGATTATCAACTAAATGAGTCTGATAGAAAAATTTCATTTGAAGCAGTTAAAGATTTAGGAATTAAATTGTATAAGGCGGAATCCGTTTTAATTGTAGGTATTGGAGCTACCGTTGGTAAACTTGGCATTACAAACAAAAAATCGTTTTCAAACCAACAAATAAATGCTATAGAGTTCAATAAAAATATGGTTAATCCTTGGTTTGGCTTATATCAAATTGCTGCTTTTAAAGATTATATTATTTCACTTGCCTCTGCTAATACTTTACCAATATTTAATCAGTCTGACACAAAAAACCTTTTATTTTTAAAACCGTCTAAAAATGAACAGGATAATATAATCAGTGAAATTCAATTTAAATCGAACTCAATTTTTGAATCAATTAAATTAATAGAAGATCAAATTCAGAAATTCAAGGAATACCGCCAATCTCTTATCTCCGCAGCTGTCACAGGAAAAATTGATGTTCGCGATGACATATCAACATCAGTATCAAAAGAACCAACAAAGGAAATTTCAGGCTGGGATAAGTTTAATCTGGCCATCGAAATTATTAAACAGATGCAGGACAACCGGCATTTTGGAAGGATTATGCTGGTTAAAATTCTCTTCATAATAGAATATCATCTCAGGATTAATGGCTTTAAAAGTCGTTATAAACGCTGGGATCATGGGCCATTTGATAACCGGCTTATCAATTCAATAGAGCACCGGTTGAAAAAGGATGACTGGATCCAAATCGATTCAAAAGACACCTCCAATTACAGCCAAAATGTGTATACGCCAACCCAAAAGGCTTATGAGAAAGGATTTTATTTTGAGAACAGCTGGGGAGATTTGAAAAGTGAAATTGAAGCGATTCTGAGGATTTTCAAAAAAGCCGATTCCCGCCAAGCGGAAATTATAGTGACAACATATGCTGCATATAACGACCTTTTAATCGAAAACAAAGAACCGACTGAAAAAGCAGTAGTTGATGAAATAGTGAATCATTGGCATCCTGATAAAAAGAAAATTTCCAAACAACGCTGGCGATCCGCCTATCACTGGATAAAGGAAAATAATTTTATACCTACTGGATTCGGGAATTCAACTAAAAAAGCCACTTGATACCATAGTGAATAATCACCTTTGAAACTGAAACATGAATCAACAAATCAGAGAAGAACGTTTTGAAGCCGATATCGAAGAGGTACTGACCCGGAAACAACCGGAACCGCAGCAGTCTGAAGCTGCAGAAGATGAAGTTCCTTTCCTCTCCTGGGGGGAACCGGGCGGATTCAACAAGCTACCCACAAACGAGTATGACCGGGAGCGATGTCTGGTCCCTTCCGACCTCTTGGATTTTGTCAAAGCCACCCAGCCCAAACAGTGGCAGAAGTTTGTCAAGGTTAACGGCAAGGAGGGCACCGAAGAAAAGCTGTTAGGGCTTGTATATAAACAGATCGAACGCAAGGGGACGATCTACATGATGCGAAACGATCTGAAAACCTCCGGTTGCAAATTCAGACTCTACTATCCTAGGCCACAAACAGGTCTTAACCCCGAACGGGCAAAAAAGTACCAGGCCAACTACTTTACTGTGATTCGTCAGCTGCGCTACAGCACGCAAAACGAAAACAGCCTGGATCTGGCCATCTTTCTGAACGGAATACCGCTGTTTACCGCCGAGCTAAAAAATCCGCTCAACGGCCAGGACGTGGAAGACGCCAAAGCCCAGTTTAAAAGCGACAGGGACCCCAAAGAGCCGATCTTCAAATTCAAACGCTGTCTGGCACATTTTGCCGTCGACCCGCAAGAGGTTTGGTACACCACCAAACTGGCCGGATCCAAGACATACTTTCTGCCTTTTAATCGGGGCAAACAGGGTGGAGCAGGAAATCCTACGCCACTTCCGGGAGAGGATTATGCGACTTCCTACCTATGGAAAGAGATCTGGAGCAAGGACAGCATCCTTAACCTGGTCCAGCATTTTATCCATATCCTGGAAGAGACTGAAACCGATCCCAGGACCGGCAAAGAGAAAACCACCGAGAAGCTGATCTTCCCGCGTTTTCATCAACTCAAAGCCGTCAGGAAGATGGTCGGTCATGCCAGAGAAAATGGAAGCGGCAACCAGTATCTGGTCCAGCACAGCGCCGGAAGTGGAAAGAGCAATACCATCGCCTGGCTGGCCCATCAGCTCTCATCCCTTCATACCCCGCAGGACAAACATATCTTTGACACGATTATTGTTATTACCGACCGACGGGTGCTCGACAAACAGCTTCGGGATATCATTTTGCAGTTTGAACGAATCCCGGGACTGGTGGAAGCGATTGGAGACGATAAGACCTCTGCCGACCTGAAAGAAGCCCTGGAGAAAAAGAAGAAAATCATCACCACGACCCTGCAGAAGTTTCCCGTCATTGCCGAAGCGATGAGTGATTTCAAGGGTTCAACCTTTGCCGTACTGATCGATGAGGCTCACTCGTCAATGGCCGGGGAGAGCACCCGTAAGATGAATCAGATCCTGTCCCCGACCTCTTTGGATGAAGCTGAAAAAGAAGATGACGTTGAAGAGGAAGATTTGGTGGAACGCATCGAGAAGATGGTTAAAAGCCGGGGACAGTTGCCTAACGTCAGCTATTTTGCCTTCACGGCCACACCCAAGAATAAAACCCTGGAGCTATTCGGTACGCAAAAGCAGGACGGAAATTACGAGCCGTTCAGCCTCTATACCATGCGTCAGGCAATCGAAGAAGGCTTTATCATGGATGTTCTCGAAAATTATACGACTTACAAAAGTTACTTCAAACTGTTAAAGGCGATCGAAAACGATCCCAAATACGATCAGACGAAAGCTTCGTCGCTGCTACGGGCGTTTTTGAATCTGCACGAACACGCGATCAAACAAAAAGTGGAGATCATTGCCGAGCACTTTCATCAGTACGTCTCCCATGCCATCGGCAAGAAAGCCAAGGCGATGATAGTTACCCGATCCAGGCTTCATGCCGTCCGGTTTTATCTGGCTCTGAAGCGGTATCTGGAAAAACACAACTATCCCTATAAAGCCATTGTAGCCTTTTCCGGGACGGTCAAAGATTATGATACCGGCGGGGAATATACCGAGGGGGGATTGAACGGCTTTCCGGACACGCAAACCAAAGAGCAGTTTAAAGGTCCCGGGTACCGGTTTATGGTGGTGGCCAATAAATTTCAGACCGGCTTTGATCAGCCGTTATTACATACAATGTACGTAGATAAGAAGCTTGGGGGAGTCAACGCCGTGCAAACACTGAGCAGGTTAAACCGAACCCATCCGCAGAAGAAAGATACCATGGTGCTCGACTTTGCCAACGAGGCCGATGATATCAAAAAATCGTTTGATCCTTACTTCGAAAAAACCTTCATCAGTGAAGGTACCGATAAAGACGTTCCCTACCGGCTGCTGGAAGACCTGCAGGATTTCAATCTTTACAGCGACCTGGATATCGATCAGTTTGCCGAGCATTACTTCCAGAAGAAGATCAATCAAAACAAACTCTATTCCATCTTGGAGCCGGTCAAAGACCGCTACAAAGAACTTGGAGATGACGAACAGAGGGATTTCTACCGGAAACTGAGAAAATACATTCGCACCTATTCGTTCCTGTCGCAAATTCTGCCGTATGACGATCCGGGGCTGGAAAAGCTGTATGCTTTCGGTAAATACCTGCTTCGGTTCATCTCACTGAAAAAAGATACCCTGCCACGGGAAGTTACTCAGGAAGTAGATATGGATTCCTACAGGATCCAGCGCATGTTCAAAGGGAAAATCGATATGGAACGGGGTGCCGGTGAGCTTGAAAGCAACCAATTGGACGGTGAAGGAAAAGGCCAGCAAGAGAAACAAGAAACCCTTTCTGAAATCATCCGTGTGTTAAACGATCGCTACGGAACTAACTTTAGCGATGAGGACAAGGTGTTCGAAAACTTCCGTCAGCGTGTCTACAACGATGAGGCCGTCCAAAAAAGCTTTCAGGTCAACACGCCGGAAAACGCCCAGCTCACCTTCAAGGACAAAGCCAATGAACACGCTAAAGCGATGA
>SLQI01000161.1 GCA_007131535.1 Balneolales bacterium
CAGCCTTTCTCTATTTCCCGGATGATCTGTTCGTGGTCGGTAGTTTCGCACAGCCGGACATCCACGTTGAATTTGGGCAGATGCTCCAGAAAGATCTTGCTTGTGCCTCCGTAAGAATCTTTGATGGACACCACGCGGTCGCCGGGCTTCAGAAGTGCAAACAGGCTGTTACTGATGGCGGCCATGCCTGTGGAAAACGAAGTGGCGGCTTCGGCTTTCTCCAGGATGCGGATCTTTTCTTCAAGCACGTCAACGGTTGGATTGGTATTCCGGCTGTAGATATGGCCTTCCCGGTCACCTATGGCCACCTCATACCATTGATCCAGGTCTTCATAGGCGTACGTAACGGTGTTCACAATCGGAACAGTGGAGCTGTTTTTATAAAATGCTTCGGTTTCACCCGCCCATACCGAAGCGGTACCCGATTTATGTTTTGATAAATCCATAGTTGATGGGGTTGATTGATAAATAAAAAAAAGAACCGGTATATGGCGTTGAATAGCAAGTAGCGGGGGTAAAAAGATTGCCATCGTTAACTGCATGAAGGGTAGGTCATGGCGAAAAGTGTCGTTCATTGCTCATTCCCCGGGGATAATCCAAAGAAGCCCGAAGCCATCCCTGAATCACTTTCAAGTAGAATCTCGCGCTAATGCAAGGGCGCCATAAAGCAGTTTTTACCCAACAAACTTATCTTACAAATTCACACGATAACGGATACTCCTCCCCCCGGCTTTCCCATACCGCACAAATACTCCCATATCCACCAACTGTTGAATATCTCTTGTTGCAGTTGCTTTTGAGACCTTGGTAATGCCCATATACTTTCTTGCATTCATCCCCCCTTCAAAACCGTCCGGTCCCTCTTCCAGCATCCGGTTTATGACTTTCTTTTGCCGTTCACTGAGCTGATCTTCATACTTGTCAAAAAACTTTACTTTTCGCAAGGAAAATTCCACCTGCTGCCCGGCTTTTTCCTGCGCTTGTAGTATGACATCAACAAAATAGTGGATCCATGGGGTTACCTCGTTCGATCGCTGTCCGACTTTCAGCGCCTCATAATAAGCCTTTTTGTCGGACTCGATGGCTTCAGATAAGCTTAACAATGCCGGCCGGCCTATTCCCTGAGACAAAGCCTTTTCTGCAATGGCCCGCCCGATGCGGCCATTGCCGTCTTCAAACGGGTGAATGGATTCGAAATACAAATGAGCAATTGCACTGCGAATCGGTGCATCCTGCAGTTTTTTCTCTCCCGACGGCATGGTTTCATTAAACCAATCTATAAACCGGTCCATTTCCATGGGCACCCGGGCTGATGGCGGAGCTTCAAAGTGAACTTTTTCTTTACCCATAGCCCCTGAAACCACCTGCATGGGATCTTCATGCACTCTCCATTCTCCAACTCTGACTTTATCAGTATCACCAAACAACAACCGGTGCCAGTTAAATAGCTTCTCGATTGTAAGCGGCTCTTTGAATGTATTTCTTACATCAATCATGAGCTCTGCCATTCCTTCGGCTTTGGGATCTTTTATGGCGGGAGCTGAAGTGTATATCCCCAGATTTTTTCGAATGGAAGACATCACATCCTGCCGGCTGAGATACTCTCCTTCTATTTCAGAAGTTTTCACCGCTTCTTCCAGCATCAGATCTATGAGCGTCTCTTGCCGGATATTTTCCGGCAGTGATTCCAGTATTCCCGAGAGGCGTCCGACTTTTTCGGCAAATTCAAACAGATTCTCCTCAAGCCCTGAAAGAGTGTACGAAAAATCCGGCCAATCGGATTGTTGCCAGTTATATCGTCTCATGAGCCGATTATAATACTTAATCGGCTCACAAACAAGCATATTTATGAGCCGATTAAGCTATTTATTCGGCTCATGCTATGATAAAAAGGTGCTTGGAATAAATAAGCACCGCAGGCGTATTAGCCTTAGTCCCTGGAATTCCGACTAACATGCGGTACAGTCCCCGGATGACGAAAGTGGAAACTTTGATTTAAGTTGGAAGGTCTGATCAAGAATTAGTTTGAAAACTAAATTCATTCAGAAACTACTCCACATTTTTGAAACAGATCCAAGCTGAGAATACGGAAACACATTTACCTGTTCTCAATTCCGCACCTGTTTCGTATCTTTGCCCGCCTTGAATGAGTATATTTTCAATTTGTACAAAATCCGAAATTATAAATTTCTGTCTATGTGAGAACGCCCATAGCGGTTTAGTATATTAGGTAATTCAGGAGTTCAGGTAATTGGGTTTAAAGTAACTAATAGAGCCAAATACCCAATTTTTCTTAATCTGCTGATTTACCTTAATTACCTGTTGTTTTCAAATGGCATCATGAGTTTTCATACAGACATTAATGAGGCATCGTTCGTTTCAATCGAACATGCATGCGAGATCAAAAAAATATTTATTGAAAAACCAGAACATCCCGATTTATGGCAGATTCCACCCGCGTACGCTTTGCTCCCTCACCTACCGGACTTTTACACATCGGCGGACTCCGCACCGCACTGTATAACTATTTGTTCACCAAACATCACGGCGGGGCATTTATCGTCCGGATTGAGGACACCGACCAAAGTCGCTATGTGGAAGAAGCCGAGCAGGATATCCTCGACAGCCTCAAATGGGCCGGACTGAATTGGGATGAAGGTCCCGGCACCGAGAGCGCTTATGGCCCCTATCACCAAAGCAAGCGATCTGAGCTGTACAAAAAATACGCCGAGCAGCTTATCGCCGACGGCTACGCCTATTACGCGTTCGATACCACCGAGGATATCGAACAAATGCGGGAACGGCTGAAGAAATCGGGCAATCCGTCACCGAAGTATGATTCCATCACCCGGCAGTCGATGAAAAACAGTCTTACGCTGCCGCAGGATGAAGTAAAACGCCGGCTTGAAGCCGGGGACGAATATGTCGTACGGCTGAAGGTGCCGCGCAAGGAAACCGTCCGGTTTACCGATATCATCCGGGGTGTGGTTTCTTTTGATACGCAGGGGCTGGACGATCAGGTGCTGTTGAAATCCGACGGTCTGCCGACCTACCACCTGGCCAATGTCGTGGATGATCACGAAATGGGAATTACTCACGTGATCCGGGGTGAGGAGTGGCTCAGCAGCGCGCCCAAGCACATGCTGCTCTATCAATATCTCGGTTGGGAAGCCCCCGAAATGGCCCACCTGCCGCTGATCATGTCACCCAGCGGCGGTAAGCTCTCCAAGCGAAAAGCCGAGCAGGAAGGCATACCGATCAATGTGCGGGATTATATTCAGCAGGATTACGAGCCGGAAGCCGTCATCAATTTCCTCGCCTACCTGGGTTGGGGTCCCGGTGATGACCGGGAGGTGATGACCTTAGATGAGATGATCAAGGAGTTTTCGCTGGATCGGGTCAGCAAAGCCGGTGCGGTTTTCAACTTTAAAAAGCTGACCTGGTACAACGAGCATTATATGCGCGAAAAGTCGGATGATGAATTACTCCCGCGCATCAAAAAAGTTGCCGAAAAGGAAGGCTATGAAGCATCCGACGACTACTTAAAAACTATTCTCGGGTTGATGCGCGACCGTGTATCCCGTCTTCCGGAGGTTATCGAACTCGGACGGTATTTTTTCGAAGCACCGGCCGAATATGATGAAAAATCCACCAAAAAATCGTGGAAAGAGCAAACGCCGGCACTGGTGCAAAAATACCTGGATGAAATCAGCCGTCTCGGAGAAAGTGATTTCAAAGCAGCTACCCTTAAAGAAAAATTATCTGAAGTAATTGAGGCCGAAGGCGTTGGCTTCGGAAAACTTATGCTGCCGGTTCGGGTGTCCGTAACGGGAATGGGTTTTGGGCCCGACCTGTTCGAAACCATGGAACTGCTCGGCAAAGAGGAAACCGAAAGCCGTATTCAGAAAGCACTCGAGGTTTTAGGTAAATAACAGGGCTATCAATACATCTACAAACCTATAGTTTTCTTACAAACACCAAATAATGCCTCGAGTAACCTTTGTACAAAAAATTGTATCACTTGCTTATACTACAAGTTTTGAATTACATTAACCGCGTACAGTGAAAGTCATCTCATACTTAAACTAAATTTATGGATACCAAACCTCCCATTTTGATAGCGGAAGATGAATTCATGCTCACTATGCTACTTGAGCATATACTGAATCGCAATGGTTATGAGGATTTGCATTTTGTAAAAACCGGAGATGAAGCCGTAGAAAAAGCGAGGGAAGTAAATCCGTCTTTGATTTTAATGGATATTTTTCTGGAAGGCTCCTTAGATGGTATCGATGCCGTGCAGGAAATCCGGAACTTCAATATGGCGCCGGTCATTTACATAACCGGTAACAGCGACTACCTCACCAAGTCCCGCGCCATGGATACCGGCCCGTCAAGCTACATTGTAAAACCCATTGACCCCGAAGAGCTCATGGAACTGGTGAGGGATAAACTCGGAGAGAGCTCCAACAAAGAATAATGGCTAACCGGTATACTCTTTAACCGTATCCACAAAAGCTTTGGCGTGGTCAACGGGGGTGTTCGGGAGAATGCCGTGGCCCAGGTTGGCGATGTAGCGGTCTTTACCAAATCGATCTATCATCGTGCGGGTTTGCTTGCGTATTTCAGATACCGGACCCAGCAGCCTGCTCGGATCAAAATTGCCCTGTAAGGTGACATTTCCACCCGTAGCTTGTCGTGCATATTCCGGGGAAGTAGCCCAATCGATTCCTACAGCCGAAGCATCCGTTCGCCAGGCCAGTCGCTCCAGGGCATACCAGCTTCCTTTGGCAAATAAAATTACCGGAACCTCCGGTGCCAGCGTATCGGCAATGCGCTTGAGGAACGGCATACAAAATTGAGAAAAATCTTCGGGACTGAGCAAACCCGACCAGCTGTCAAACACCTGTACGGCCTGTGCCCCGGCCTCAACTTGCGCCTTCAGATAACTGATGGTGGTTTCCGTAATCGTATCCAGCAAATATTCGGCTGTTTGCGGGTTTTGATAGCAAAATGCCTTGGCTTTGGAAAAATCTTTAGATCCCTGCCCTTCAATCATATAGCACAAAAGCGTCCACGGAGCGCCGGCAAAACCTATCAGCGGGACTCTTCCGTTAAGCTCCCGGCGAATCATCCGGACAGCGTCCATGATATAATGCAGCCGGTCTTCCACGTCGGGCTGTACGACTTCCATGGCGCGATCCACCGTGTTGATCGGATCCGGCAGCCGCGGCCCCAGTCCTTCTTCCAGACGCACTTCAAGACCCAGAGCCTGCGGAATCACCAGAATATCCGAAAACAAGATGGCCGCATCCGTACCGACCTGATCCACCGGCATCAGGGTAATTTCGGTGGCAAGCTCCGGGTTTTCTACCCGCTCAAAAAAAGAGTATTTCTTGCGCAAAGTTATGTAATCCGGCAGATAGCGTCCGGCCTGCCTCATCATCCATACGGGCGGGCGTTCTACTTTCTCTCCGTTGAGCGCACGGAGCAGGAGATCGTTTTTTAACGGGGTGAATTCTTCCATGGTAATTTTTTAGGTCGACAGCTTATCTTGCCGATAAGCAAATAACTATTCTGTATTGTTGATAAATACCGGCAGTCGGGTTGCATCCGAAAACCTGTCATTCTATACCGGATTTAACGGCCTTCAACATCGCTTCGATATTCGGCTGCTCAGCCATCAGACACTTTTCACGCGTTCGGGATTTCAGAGTATCCAGCGTTGTAGGTCCGATAGCTACACACAGCGGCCGGTTTGTGTTGATATACTCCGGGTACGCATCAAACCAAACTTCTACCGCACTCGGACTGTAAAAAAGAACGGCGTCCGCCAGTGGCAGGCTCTCAGGAAGTTCCGGTGCCTTCCGGGTTTGATAAACCTCAATGGTTTCGTACCCGATATCATACTCCTTCAACTTCTGTCCCAGCTCCGGGCGGGTGAGGTTTCCGCAGAAATGAATCCAATGGAGGTCGGACCGGTTTTCAATTATGAATCGGGCGATTCCACCCGCATTCTGTTTTTCGGGTACATAAACATCCTGCTTCAGGTCAGCCAATGGTTCAGCCGTTTTGGGGCCGGTGGCGACAATCAATTCGGGTTCGGGAAGATCGGCTCCCTGTTCCATCAGCTTGAGCAGCCCATAGGCGCCGTTTCTGCTCGTCACGATCCATCCGGCAGATTTTTTTTCAGGGTGATCAAACCCCGGTATCGAAAATTCAAATGTCAGCAACGGGTGAAATATCAACTTCAAACCGTTGCTGCGGAACAAGTCAATATCTCTTTGATCGTGTCTGCGGGTAGATAAAACAACTTTACCACTCATGAGATCAGCGCTTCGGGTTCACTCTTCAGATAACTGTTGGCGTACG
>SLQI01000270.1 GCA_007131535.1 Balneolales bacterium
TATCCGCACACCCGGTTAAATTTGGTTGCCCACCCACAGCGGATTTGTTGCTACCTGTCCATCATCTCATGAAAACCGTATTCAAACCGAAAAAATCCGCGATCAAAAAATCAGCCTAAAACCGAAAAGCCCCAGAGGTGTATGCTGGTATTTGTATATGAAACCTCCCATACATACCCATTTTGAAAAAATGACAATCACCCCGAAAAAATGACAAGTTCGGGGTTTCCGGGAACCGATCGGCACACCAGTTGTATAAGAGTGAAGTGAACAATCATTGACGGAGAAAAAACATCAAAGAAGGAGGGTTTTATGGCTATAGAAAAAGTAGCACCAGGAACACGACGTGAAATGGCTCCGACCACCGGTATCAGCCGATTTTCCGATATGCTGGATCGGTTTTTCGAAGATGCTTTCCATATGAGACCTTGGGGAAGCGACGGCTTTACACCGAGAGTTGATGTATCTGAAACCGATACACATTACAACTACGAAGTCGCGCTCCCCGGCATGAAAAAGGAAGATATTCACTTAAATGTGGATGACAATATCCTGACCATCAGCGGTGAGCGAACGTTCGAAGATGAGAAAAAGAAAGAAGGCCGCTATCACATGGTCGAAAACTATTACGGGGCCTTTGAAAGAGCATTGACGTTACCACGAAATGCCAAATTGGACAGTATTAACGCAACGTACGAAGACGGTATATTGATGGTTTCTGTTGAAAAACAAGAGAAGGGTTCCGGTAAGGAAATCAAAGTCAAATAAACTCGATTTTCGGGACCATCAACTTCATTGAAGGGAGGGGCGCTGAGTCGCTTCTCCCTTCTTCGTTAACAGTTGAGAGTGTTCATGGCTGATCGAAACACATGAATTGAATGAGAAAACATGAGTAGGGTTGCGTCAAAAGAACAGACACAAATTGAATATTTGGCTCACAGGTCGTTAAAAATGACAAACATAGCGAAAGTTTGTCAGACTTGAGACTATGATTTTATGGTCGGCATTCGATTTGATAACGAGTATAACAGAGATGATGAGGGAAGTGACTGATTTTGGTAGAGTGTAGAAAGATCACGAATGTTTCCGTGATCAGTTTTTTGCAACCGTTAACTAAAAGATGAACCTATTAAAAGGAGGTTAAACTATGGCTATCGAGAAAGTAAGACCTGAAATGGATCTCAATATCGGACGTGATTTCGACCGGTTCTCTTCAATGCTGGATCGATTCTTTGATGATGCGATGAGAGCGGGACCGTGGGCTACACGTCAGTTCACCCCGCAAGTGGATGTATCCGAAACGAAAACCCACTATCTGTACGAAGTAAGTCTTCCGGGAATGAAGAAGGAAGACATCACCATCAATGTTGATGACAATCTGCTGACCATCAGCGGTGAACGCAAGTTTGAAGAAGAGAAAAAAGAAGAAGGTCAGTACCACTTAGTCGAAAACCGTTATGGCTCTTTCGAAAGAACACTGACCCTGCCGCGAAATGCAATGCTGGACAGTGTTGATGCCACCTACGAAAACGGTATTCTGACCATCTCTGTCGAAAAGGATCAGCAAGGTCCCGGTCGGCAAATTGAAATTAAATAATCTCCATTAGGATCATCTCAAACACAGAAGGGAGGTACGGTGAAGCGTGCCTCCCTTCTCAATTTTTGGGGAAGAGATCAGGTATAAGCTTATAATCACCTGCCCCCATCAGCTAATCGATTAGTGGCTGCTGTGATCCGCATACGGAACAAAGGTCCGGCTTCTGCTGTTTAGGGGGTTGATCAAACCCTGATCCTCCCATGCGTTTACATCCATTTAAATACTATGACCGTATTGATCAATCCATTACCTGGTGGATGGCGCGGAATGGTATTTTTGCCCTGCGCATCAGTATCGGGTTGATATTTGTGTGGTTCGGAGCATTGAAGTTTTTTCCGGGGGTCAGCCCTGCCGAGGATCTTGCCGGCGGCTCTATCGAGATATTGAGTTTCGGTCTGGTTCAGCCTGCCATTGGAATTCCTGTTCTTGCAGCCTGGGAGTGTCTAATCGGGGTTGGCATGTTTGTACGCCGGTATATGCGCTTCACTATTTTGTTGCTGTACGTACAAATGGCGGGCACGTTTTCACCGGTTGTGATCATGCCGGAAATAGTATTTGAAACTGCTCCCCTGGCCCTCACGATGGAAGGGCAGTATATAGTTAAAAATGTCGTTGTGATTGCCGCGGCGTTGGTTATCGGCGCCACTGTTCGCGGAGGCGATCTGAAGGCTGAGCCCCATTAAGTATCTGCACGTCCCGAAGTAATTTGCCGGAAATCCACCCCTCTGAAAACACGCTTTTGCGAAATAATTTTATCAGGCGTTCTCCGCGACCTTTTGAGCGGCATTTCTGAAGCAATGAAATAATTCCTGCCCGATCAGCCGGCAGGTTTGATCGTACATCTGCTCTTCTTTATCTGTACCGTCGTAGTTTTTGGGATCTTCGTATGTAATCGGGATGCGCTGCTCCACTCCCGGGATCACCGGGCAGTGTTCATCGGCATCCGAACAAACCATTACAGCCGCATAAAACCCTTCGGGGTTTGGGGGTTCGTTATAGAGCTTGGAGTAGCAGACCAGCTCGTCTTCCGGGTTACCGTAGCTAACCCGATGGCGGGGATTGGATTTGTACCCGGGTTCTGCTTCGATTTGAAACCCGAAACGCTGCAAAGCGGCTATTGCATTTGGATGAACTGCGGTAACTTCGGTACCCCCGGAATAGGCTAAAACTTCTGAAATTCTAAAATAGCGGGCGTAGGTATGAGCCCAGATTTGAGCGATATGGCTTCGGCGTGAGTTGTGCGTGCAAATAAATAACAACTGTACTTTACGATGCGAGTGTTTACTGTTGATGATATAGTCCGATAACTTTTTTAATTGCAACTTTCGCTCTTCGTTGATCTCATTTATCCCGGTCTCCTCAAATTGTCGGATGTTATTATAAAGGGCCGGGAATAAATTGGGCGTACTCATTTCTTCATCAATTAGTGTAAGGTTATATGGTACCGTCTGAATGATTCGGCAAATAAGATATTCTGAGTTTGTTAACTGAATATAAAATGCGTTAATAAGCAGGAATTATAACGGATAATTTTAAAAGCCAAACACTCAATCCAACCGGAAAATCGTTCTCTTGATGCACAACGGTTTTGAGACGGGTAATGGTTCTTAATGAGAATAAATAAATCAGGCTGTTACCGGTCTGCCGTTTAAAATTAAACATAATGACTAAAGAGTGAGAGAATGGGTAATCATTATTCTAAGTTTACGACAGCCTTATCACTGGTGCTTCTTTTTATTTTACTTCGGTTTCCGGCAGGCGAAAGCTTGTTTTCAAGTGATTCGGATACCTATAAATACGAAGGGGAACAGACCCATGTGGAATCCGCTGAAAACCGGCCTATAAATAATTTAAGCGATTTTAATAATGCGCTTGTCGACATTGCCGAAGCTTCAACCCCGGCTGTTGTAACCGTTATGACGGCGCGTACCGAACGCATTCAGCAGCGCCGCTCTCCCTTTGATTTTTTTGAAGAGTTTTTTGAAGGACATCCGTTTTTCGAGCGCCAGCAACCCCAGCAGCCCAGGGAACGTGAACGCCGGCGTGAAGGGATGGGCTCCGGTGCTATTGTTTCCGATGACGGGTTGATCATCACGAATAACCACGTTATAGACGGCGCCGATACGGTTTCGGTTCGTCTGTATGATGAGAAGATTTTAGGCGCTGAAGTTATCGGTACCGACCCCAATACTGATATCGCCCTGTTGAGAATTAATGCGGAAAACCTCCCGACCCTCAGATTTGGCGACAGCGACCGGCTCCGCGTCGGTGAAATGGTCATGGCTATTGGCAGTCCGCTTTCGCAAGATCTCGCGCACTCGGTAACCAAAGGCATTGTAAGCGCCAAAGGCCGGGCTGATGTCGGGCTGCTGGACTATGAAAACTTTATTCAGACCGATGCCGCTATTAATCAGGGTAATTCCGGTGGTCCGCTCATCAACCTGAATGGTGAAATTATTGGAATTAATACCGCTATTGCCAGCCGAAGCGGCGGTTTCCAGGGTATTGGATTTGCTATTCCGAGTAATATAGCCAGTTCCGTGAAGGAGCAGCTCCTTGAAACCGGAAAAGTGGTACGCGCATATATAGGAATATATGGTGAAACGCTTGAAGAAGATCTTGCAGAGGCTTTAGGCGTTCCGGATGCCCGGGGTATTATTGTGCATGAAGTTCAGGAAGATACCCCCGCTTCGAAAGCCGGCCTTCGGGATGGCGATGTTATACGAAGAAAAGACGGGAACTTGGTAACAAGCTATGCCCGGTTCCGCACCGAGATTGCCAACAGCCGGCCGGGTACTGAAATTACTCTGACCATTTATCGGGACGGTGAGGAAAAAGAGCTTGTCGTTACCCTTGAAGAGTTGCCGGATGATACCCTCGCTCTGGAGGATGGAGTAGGCCCGAGCGTTGAAGAAGCCATCGGCTTTTCCGTAACGGAACTTGATGAAGATCTCAGAAATCAGCTCGGGTTAAGAGGAGATGTTGAAGGGGTGTTTGTTGACGGTGTAAACCCCGAAAGCCCGGCATACCAGAATAATATTAGAGAAGGCCAGGTGATTCTGTCCGTAAACCGCCAACGGGTTCGTTCGGTAGATGAATTCAGCGCTATCATATCTGAATTAGGTCCGGGCGATACCGTGCTGTTGCAACTAATACACCAAAACCGCCGGTTCTTTACCACTTTTGAAATGCCCGAGCGGTAAATAAACAGAACAGTCATACCAAATTTTAAGGGGGCTTAGGCCCCCTTTTTTGGTGCGGTAGGTTATTATTCGGGAATATCAATAAACTCGACCATCCCCTGTTAATCTGTCTGAAGTTCAGCTGCAATTTTTAACGCAATACCGACAACCTGTCAATTTGTCGACTCCCGGAAGCTGATGCACTGTAAAATCCGACTTTGGCAGGTTTTTTGAGCGACTAGAAAATAAAAATGGTAACAGTTTTTAACTATGACTTACGCTTTCGTAGTTGTCAATGTGGCATCTATGAATGAAAGAAGTAGTGAGGTTGGATGATCTATGGCAAAAGACTACTATAAAATATTAGGTGTAACCCGCAACGCATCACAGGATGAGATAAAGAAAGCTTACCGGAAGCTTGCAAGAAAGCTGCATCCTGATGTTAATAAAAATGATCCCAACGCTTCAAAGAAGTTCAGTGATCTTCAGGAGGCTTATTCGGTTTTAAAGAATCCTGAGGATCGTAAACTGTATGATCAGGTAGGCGAAAACTGGAAGCAGTATAAACAGTATCAGGAAAACGGTGGCGGACCTTCCGGATTTGGCCAGTGGTCAGATATGGGGCGCGGCGGTAGTCGCAGAAGAACCTATAGCTACAGCAGTGAGCCCGGTGGAATGGGCGGAGATAACCCCTTTTCGGATTTTTTTGAGTCAGTATTCGGCCGCGGTTTTGGCGGAGCCGGAGGTGGTCGTGGCGGAAGAGATCCGTTTGGCGGTCAGCAGTTCCGCGACCCCTTCGCCGGCCAACAGGCGCAAACCGGACGAGACATAAACGCCGAACTTGAAATTACTCTGGAAGAAGCCTTTAGCGGGGTAACTAAGTCGTTTACCTTGAACGGCAAGAAGATGAAGGTAAAAGTACCTCCTGGAATTCAGGACGGGCAACGGCTCAAACTCTCCGGCAGAGGTGAAAGAGCAGCCGGGGGCAAACCCGGTGATTTGTTGATTGTAGTGAAAATCAAACCCCACCCGAAACTACAAAGAGAAGGCAGTGATTTATACACTACGGTTCCGGTAGATCTGTATACTGCTTTGCTGGGAGGCGAAGTTAAAGTGCCGACCCTGAAGGGATCCGCAAAGATTAAAATTCCGCCGGAAACTCAGACCGACAAGACCTTCAGGCTCAGCGGACAAGGTATGCCTGAGTTCAAAAAACCGGAAAAGAAAGGGGATTTGTTCGCCAAAATAGAAGTCAAACTGCCAACGAAACTGAGCGACAGAGAAAAGCAGCTCTTTAAGGAACTCGCGCAGCTGCGATCCGGGTAATGATTCTGTTTTTTTATCCGCGGATTATCACGGATTGAATACGGATTTTTACATCGCCCCGGCAGGGCGACACTACCACTTTTCTTACAGGCACTATTTAACCCTTTTCATCAAGTCGCTTTCCTGTAGCGGATACCGTATTTTAGCAGCTCCTCCTGTCAAAAAGGCATAAACCGTTCTGCCTCTGTGCATGCGGTATGGATTTGGCATACCTCAAAGCAAAACAGATAAAAGGTAAATCAA
>SLQI01000458.1 GCA_007131535.1 Balneolales bacterium
GTTGTGTCGGTGACCGGTATTTTCTCCGGTTTCTGTGAGGGTTCCAGCCAAAAGAATCCGTAGGGCTCCAGCACAATTTCACCAAAACTGAAATCGAGAATGCGGTTGTCGTAAAAATTCCTGTAGTAGCGATGCCGCCAGTCTTCGGGCAGTTCTTTCATTTTGATGTGGACCGCCTGATCCTGCGAGAAGTTGGAAATGAGCAGCAATTTGTGGTCACCCAGTCTACGCTCAAAAGCAAACAGGGAGTCGTGATCCAGCATCAGAATGCGATCGACCGAATCGCCGTGAAGTACGGGGGAGTTTTGCCGACCTTTTACCAGTTTTTGAATTCCGCGAAATAGCCGGTGCTCCACCGTCTCGGGGTATTTTCGGAGCTCTGCTTTTGCCCAGTTCATTTTAGGCCGGTGCACCCACCGATTGTCCCCTTTTTTATACGGATCTCCCAGATAGGTGAAGTCGTTCATTTGCCCGATCTCATCCCCCATATACAGAAGCGGGATGCCCTTCCAGGTGAAGATCACATTTTTGAGCAGCAGGATGCGGTTAGCGGCGTCTTCAATGGCGAGGCCTTCCCCTTCCACCATCGACTTCTGCAGACCGGCAAGGGCTGCGGCCGTCCCGGATACCCGGGCCTCACCAGACCAGTAATCCCTCTGGAAAGGGTATCCTTCGGAATAGCTCCCGGGAATTTTGCCGGTATAGAAGTTTGTGCAGTACATCCGGGTATCATACCCGTTCTGATTTACGGCAGCGGCGTTTTCATCAGAAATCCCCCAGCCGATATCATCGTGGCAGCGGATGTAATTCAGCCATACCGAAGAATGCGGTGCGCGCGGCAGATGGAACAGGGTTGTCCGCAGCAAATGGGTGTTTTCGCTGGCCAGGGCGTGCCAGAGGTGGTTCATCAGTGTAGCGTTATATGCGGCATCACATTCTTTGCCTTCGTTGCCTCCCACGCCGAGATACTTAACAATTTCTTCCGGGCCGACGATGGCTTCCGCTTTGAAAATCAGCGATGGTGAAAATATGCGTGCCAATGCACGATAGGCCTGCACCAGCATGTGCGCCTCCGGCAGGTTTTGACAATTGGTGCCCGGTTTCTTCCAGGTGTAGGGTACCGCATCCAGGCGAAGAACATCAACCCCGAGATTGGCAAGAAACATCATTTCCCCGAGCATGGCATAGAATACCTCGGGGTTGGAATAATTCAAATCCCACTGAAACTCATAAAAGGTGGTCCAAACCCATTTATCCATCTGGGGAAAATAACTGAAGTTACCCGGAGCAAAATCCGGAAATACCTCAACCAAATGCTTTTCGTACTCGTCAGGCACCGTTCGATCTTCAAATACATAGTAATACTGTTGGTAGCGCTCATCCCCGTTCATCGCGCGCCGGGCCCATTCGTGTTCCCGGGCGGTATGGTTCATCACAAAATCCAGCACCAAATTGATACCGGCATCATGGAGCAAGTCAGCGAATTCCTTGAGTTCCTCGATGGTTCCGATGCGCGGATCAACTTCGCGATAGCTTTCTACGGCATATCCGCCATCATTGAGCCCGTCACGGGGTTTGAAAATCGGCATCAGGTGCAGAAAGTTAATGCCGAGTTCATTGAGGTAGGGAATTTTATCCTTCAGGTTTTTAAGATCACCCGCGAATAAGTCTACGTAGAGCATCGCCCCCACCAGCTTGTTGCTTTTAAACCAACCGGGACTGTTTTCGCGAACTTCGTCCAGTTCGTGCAGATGAGCGGGGCGTTCTTTCAATGATTCCACTACCTGGTCAAATATCCGGATAACCCAGGGAATCGTTTGAAGAGAATCGCCATACAGGTGACGGAAAGGATACCAAAAATCGTCGAAATACTGATCTAACCTGCTTTTTAGTTGCGGAAGCTCCGAATAATGATCTCTATATCGATCCAACAAGAACTTTTTAAGATACCAGTCCCGATCGGTTTGATTCCATTCCTCTTCGGTAAATGGCAGTCCGTTCTGAGGTATGGTTTTTACGGTATCAACAGTTTTCAAAAGTTAAACTCAGCAGCTTTTGGGGTTTCTGTTCAGCATATATACGAATTACTCGAAGCGCTATTGGCGAAATACCAACTCATACTTGCAAAACATTACCTGACCGACTCTTTAATAACCTGAGGCACCTCCGGCATGCCGCCTTTTTGCGCGGCTATATGTGCAGCATACCGGTTGGCCAGCGCCAGCGCCTGGTCAAGCTCCGCACTCTTTAACATATGATGGGTCAGAGCGGCGGTAAATGCATCGCCGACCCCAACCGAATCTCCATCACTGGTATCTATCTGATGGCGGGGTTCAACAAAACGGGCATTTTTGGTGATCAACTCGCTGCCATCCACACCTTTGGTCAAACACACTACCTTTACATTTTGGTTGATCAAAAGGTACTCAAGTAAGTTTTCGCTTTGATCCCCGACCAATAAATTCTGCAAAACTTCAAATTCCTGCTCATTGAGCTTTACCACATCAGCGGCTGAAATGGAGTACTCCAGGATCTCACGATTGTAAAACGGCTCCCGCAGGTTGACATCCAGTATTTTCAAGCAGTCGCCGGTGGTATGTTCCAGAAATTTTCGAATCGTTGAGCGGCTCACTTCCGACCGCTGAGCCAGGGTGCCGAAACAGACCGCATCTGCTTTGGAGGCGAGTTTCTTCAATCTGTCGGTAAATTCAATGTAATCCCAGGCCACCTCTTCCACGATGGTGTATTTGGCCTCATCACCCTTGAATTCCACTTTTACGATTCCGGTATCGTGATTGCTGTCTTTTTGCAGATAGCTTACATCCAGGTCTTTACCCTGTAAAAATTGCTCCAACTCCCGGCCTTTTGCATCTTCCCCGACCCGGCTTACAATGGTGCCGTCGTTCCCAAGTACGGAGGCATGATAGGTGACATTGGCCGGCGCTCCCCCCGGTCGCTGATAATCCGGGAAGATATCCCACAGAACTTCGCCAAGGCCGACTACCGTTTTCTTCATCTCTACCAAAATTTATAAGTTTATATAATGTAGCTACTTACTATCTCATAGTATAAATCAGCTAATAAAGACCAACCGTTCCCGGCAGATTGCCGGCAACGGCTGGCAACGACCACATCATAAAACTATGTTTTTATGCCTGGTCCGCAACCGGCTCATCAACATCGTCAACAAAAAGTACGGTGACGATCGCAGCCAGAATCCAAACCGCGCCTCCGAGTATCAAGGCAAAAATGGCCTGTCCACTAAACAGCTGAGCAACAACAAAACCCAGGATAGCGGCGGCAAGCATTTGGGGCAACACAATGAAGAAGTTAAATATCCCCATATAGATCCCCATCTTTTTGGCCGGCAGCGCCCCTGCGAGGATCGCATACGGCATAGCCAGAATACTTGCCCAGGCAAGGCCCACTCCAAGCATAGAAACAAGAATCCAGTTAGGGTTAGGTACGAAGTAGACCGATATGAGTCCAATGGCACCGGCAATAAGCGCAATAGCATGAGCTACCCTGCGATTGGTATACCGGGCCATCACCGGTAAACCGAATGCCACCAGTGCCGCAAAGCCATTATAGACGGCAAACGCAATTCCTACCCAGTCGGCCCCTTCGTTATATTCATCAAATATATACTCCATGCGATTTGCAAGCTCTTCCGATATATCGAGGTCCTCCCCATGAGCCCGGAAAAAGTTGACTACCCGCATGGTCGCCGATATCTCTTCAGCGCCGGCAGCGATGCTTTCTTCAAACCGGTAAATATCCCGGGTTACCCTGGGCACATCATCATACCAGGGCGCTTCTTCTCTGTCCTCCATCTCATCGGCCAGGGCCACTAATGTTGCCACTTCGCCTTCATCCAAATCCATATCGTAATGGTGGCTGGTTACCCCGGCTGTGGTATAAATCCATAGAGAAAATAATGCGAACCATGAGAAGAACTGCACCACGGCCAACTGTTTCATGGTTTTAGGCATGGTATACAAATCTGTAAGGATGGTAACCAACCCGTTGTCGGTTTTACCTTTACTGCTCAGCATGGCCGAAATGATCTGCAACAGCCCCAGAAATAAAAAACCACCGCTTACGATGAACAGCTCTTCGGTAAGTTCAAACCGGTAGATCAGATAACTGGTCACAACTCCGATAATGGTAAACATCGGGCCGTGTTTTGCAAATGTAGAAGCAACTTTGGAAGCTGAAAGCGCCTCACGTTCTTTTTGCGCTTCATAGGCTTCGGTACCTTCCGGTGGTTCGGCATCATCAAATTGCTGCAACTCCTCCGGGCTGTATTCCCTGGTACGGAAAACCGTCCAAAGTACCGATATGAAAAACACGGCGGCGCCAATATAAAACGACCATTTTACATAGTCCGGAATCGCTCCTTCGCCACCTGACCCAAGTCCGACCCAGTTATTCAGTACATACGGGAGCGCCGAAGCCACAACCGCTCCGGTTCCGATAAAAAAGCTCTGCATCGCAAAGCCTTTGGTACGTTGTTCGGAGGGAAGCATATCTCCTACAAACGCCCGGAACGGCTCCATTGAAATATTTATTGAAGCGTCCAGAATCCATAACATTCCTGCGGCCACCCATAAATAGGGAGAGTTGGGCATGACAATAAGTGCCAGTGACGATAGAATAGCCCCTATCAAAAAGTAAGGCCGCCGGCGTCCGAATCGGTTCCAGGTGTTATCACTTAGATAGCCAACGATAGGTTGAACGATTAAGCCGGTTACCGGTGCGGCAATCCAGAGAATCGGAATAGTTTCAATGTCGGCACCAAGAGTTTCAAATATTCGGGATACATTGGCATTCTGGAGAGCAAACCCGAACTGGATTCCAAGAAATCCAAAGCTCATATTCCAGATTTGCCAGAAGGATAAACGCGGTTTTTGCATAAATTCCTCAGGGTATAAAACCGGTACAGGCAGAACTCATTTCTTTGTTCCTGCACCTGTCATATATGTTTATTGTAGAGTGACTTTTGCCCAAATGAGCGCTTAAAGTAACAGAATTCTTATTTATTGTAAAAGAGTAGCCACCGGATTTTCGAAAAATTGACGCTTTCGTCTGATTTTAGCCGTGTAATTGCAGATTCTGCTGATTTTCGGTATTCGCAGTATTTAAACAGCACTCCTCTTCAAGAGCGGATTTAAGACAACCCGGCAGCCCCGGAACTCAATCCCCCATTGCGAAAAAACAGGTTAGATTTATCTCAATCTGTATTGGTTAGAATTATCCTATTTTTTATTTTAACCGGGATGAAATCAGAAACATACAAAATCCTAACAGTAAAAAAATTTACCGGGATTGTGTGCGTTTCCGGTATGGCTTAATCACCACCTTATATATTGGGCTTTTTCAGCTTTGATTTTCGAAATACCTACATATTAATGCCTTCGCTTTCCAAATCATTACCATCCATCTTATTGGAATCAGTTTTAAATCCGGCTCGTCAGCCCAATGGCAGCCGGATTTTTTTTAACCAGCAACCTCTAAATCAACACGACCTTCATGGCTCCATCGCAAACAGCGATCCTCGCACTCTCTGACGGAACCGTAGCTACCGGAACAGCTATTGGCGCCATCGGCACCACAGGCGGAGAGTTATGTTTCAACACCAGCATGACCGGGTATCAGGAGATTTTTACCGACCCGAGCTATCACGGTCAGTTAATGATGATGACCTACCCGCACATCGGCAACTACGGCGTTTCCGAACGGGATAATGAAGCCTCCCGGCCTATGGTAGCGGGAGTTATTGTCCGCTCCTACTCCACCGAATACAGTAACACCATGGCCGACGGCAGTCTTCACGATTGGTTAAAAAACCACGGCATTGTCGGCATCAGCGGGCTGGATACCCGCCGGCTGGTTCGGCACATCCGCGAAAAAGGGGTTATGAACGCGGTGATTTCTTCTGAAGAACCCGACACCGATAAGCTGATTCAAAAAGCTAAAAAGTGGCCGTCCATGGCAGGACTGGAGCTGGCCTCTACTATTAGCCGCGGCCAACCCACCCACCACGGGCCGGATGAAGGCCTTCGCATCGCCGCCTTCGATTACGGTATGAAACAGAATATTATCAACAAACTGGTGGAACAGGGATTGCGTGTGACCGTGTATCCGGCGCGCACCCCGTTTAGCGAAGTCGAAAAGACCGAGCCGGACGGCTACTTTTTCTCCAACGGACCGGGTGATCCCAACCCGATGGAGTATGCCCTGGAGTCCGTTTCCAAAGCGATTGAAACCGGCAAGCCTATTTTCGGCATCTGTCTCGGCCACCAGGTTATGGCGCTTCAGCAAGGCATCGCTGTGGATAAGATGTTCGTCGGCCACCGTGGCGCTAATCACCCCGTAAAAAACCTAAAGACCGGCCGTGTTGAAATCACTACCCAAAATCACGGTTTCAGCATTACCCAGGATGCTGTGGATGAATCGATCGCCGAAGTAACCCACATCAACCTGAACGATCAGACCGTCGAAGGACTTGATTTCAAAAAATTCAACGGGTTCAGTGTGCAATACCACCCCGAGGCTTCTCCTGGTCCGCACGATTCCGCCTATCTGTTTGAAGAGTTCTGCCGGCGAGTGGAACGTATCGCCAAATCTGAAACGGCCACCGCCAGTTGAGAATGAGGATTTGCCGAAAGTTTTCTGCAGACAAATGGCGCCCTGCAATTTTACTTTTAATTCAACAACACAACTTCTGCAATCTTTACGTAACCCATGCCCAAAAGAACCGACATTGAAACTATTTTACTGATCGGCTCCGGCCCGATCGTCATCGGACAGGCCTGTGAATTTGACTATTCCGGAACCCAGGCGTGTCAGTCGCTTAAAGAAGAAGGTTACCGGGTAGTGCTCATCAACTCCAACCCGGCTACCATCATGACTGACCCCATGATGGCCGACAAGGTTTATTTAAAACCGCTGACGGAAGCCTCTATTAAAGAAATCTGCGAAATCGAAAAGCCGGATGCGGTACTGCCGACCATGGGTGGTCAGACGGCCCTGAACCTTGCCTGGAATCTTAACCACGAGGGCTACTGGAAAGAGCAGAATATTGATGTAATCGGGGTGGATATTGATACTATCGAGATTACCGAGGACCGCCAGCGTTTTCGGGGGTTGATGGAGGAAATCGGAATCGATCAGTGTCGCAGCCGCACCGCACGCTCTCTACTGGAAGCCAAAGAAATCGTCGAAGAATTGGGCGGGCTTCCGATTGTTATCCGGCCATCCTACACGCTGGGCGGCAGCGGCGGCGGAATTGTGTGGAACCAGGATGAATTTGAACGCAAGATACTCCGCGGCCTTGAGCTCAGTCCGATCCACGAGGTGTTGATCGAAGAGTCTATCGTCGGCTGGAAGGAATTCGAGCTGGAACTGCTGCGAGACAACAATGATAATGTCGTCATCATCTGCTCCATTGAGAACTTTGATCCAATGGGCGTTCATACCGGTGATTCGGTTACCGTCGCCCCCACTCAGACGCTTACCGACAAACAATTTCAAAAACTTCGGGACGCCGCCATCAAGATGATGCGTTCCATCGGCACATTCGCCGGCGGGTGTAACGTACAATTTGCCACCGAGCCGGGCACCGACCGGTTGGTAGCCGTTGAAATCAATCCGCGTGTGAGTCGTTCCTCCGCTCTGGCTTCCAAAGCTACCGGTTACCCAATCGCGAAAATCGCCTCCAAACTGGCCATTGGCTACAATCTGGATGAACTTGAAAATCAGATCACCGGAAACACCTCGGCCTGTTTCGAGCCTTCCATTGACTACGTGGTCGTAAAAGTACCCCGTTTCAACTTTGAAAAATTTCAGAATATAGATGAAGAGCTGAGCACGCAGATGAAGGCGGTCGGCGAGGTGATGTCCATCGGGCGGACCTTTCCCGAAGCCCTCAACAAAGCCTGGCAGTCTCTTGAAATCGGCCGGGGCGGTCTCGGTGCCGACGGGTACGAGGAGCTTGACCGGAAACAGGTTCGAGAGCGGTTGACCAAACCTTATTGGGATCGCTCCCTGCAAATCCGAAATGCTTTTAAGCTTGGGGCCTCGGTGGAAGAAGTCCACGATATTACCAAGGTTGATCCCTGGTTTCTCGAGCAAATCCGCTATATGGTGGAACTGGAAAATGAAACCGAGCAGTATGAGCCGGATGATTTGCCGGAAGAGCTGCTTATCAAACTGAAAAAAGCCGGCTTTTCCGATCGGCAAATTGCCTGGCTTACCAGCCACCGGGGGGATGACGTCACCGAAGATCAGATTCGGGAAAAACGGGAAAAACTCGGGTTGAAGGCGACTTTCAAACTGGTGGATACCTGCGCGGCTGAGTTTCCTGCCCAAACACCTTATTACTACTCCAGCTACGAAGATGAGGGAGAAAGCGAGGTTTCAGATAAAAAGAAAGTGGTGATTCTCGGCAGCGGCCCTAACCGGATCGGCCAGGGGATAGAGTTCGACTACTCCTGTGTCCACGCTGTGATGGCCGCCAATGAGATGGGCTATGAAACTATCATGATCAACTGTAACCCCGAAACCGTTTCTACCGACTTTAACGTGGCTGATAAACTCTACTTTGAGCCGGTATACTGGGAGCGGGTATACGACATAATTCAACATGAAAAACCCGAAGGGGTAATGCTTCAGGTCGGCGGACAAACAGCGCTGAAACTGGCCAAGCAATTTCAAAAACACAATATCCCCATCCTCGGCACTCCCTTTGAGCTTATGGATCTGGCCGAAGACCGGGGCAAGTTTTCACGCCTGCTCAAAGAACTTGATATCCCGTTCCCTCCGTATGGTACGGCATTTTCAGTAGAAGGGGCCATCAACGTTGCGGAAAAAGTGGGCTATCCGATCTTGCTAAGGCCGAGTTATGTTCTTGGGGGACAGGGCATGCGGATCGCCATCAAAGAAGACGAACTGATCCGGTATGTCAATGATGTGCTTCGAACCCACCCTGAAAATGAATTCCTGCTCGATCACTTCCTGGAAGATGCCATAGAGGTTGACGTTGATGCCATTTACGATGGCGAGCAGCTGCACATTGCCGGCATAATGCAGCACCTGGAACCGGCCGGAGTTCACTCCGGGGATTCCACAGCGGTTCTGCCTCCGTACTCTCTGAGTGATGAGGTTATTGAAACTATGAAGGAATATACCCAAAGAATTGCTGAAGCACTCCAGGTTCAGGGTTTCATCAATGTGCAGTATGGTGTTACCCCGGATAATAAAGTCTACGTAATTGAAGCCAACCCCCGGGCAACGCGAACCGTCCCGTTCATTGCAAAAGCAACCGGAGTGCCTGAGGCCAAAGTGGGCACCAAAGTTATCCTGGGAGCTAAACTCAGTGAGTTTGATCTGAGTTCACAACTGCAGGATTATGCTATTAAAGAGCCGGTTTTCCCGTTTGATAAGTTCCCGGAAGTAAAAAAAGAATTGGGGCCGGAGATGAAATCAACCGGAGAAACCATATATTTCCTCAAACATTTTGATGACGAACACTTTAAGAAACCCTACGAGTTTAAAAACCTTTATCTCAGTAAATAACTATTGTTTGAATGTTTGTTCGTTTGATGTTGTGACCGCAGGTGCCGATATACACCTGCAATCAACCTGACACTAAACTATTACAAAATTCAACGTTCATTCATGTCCGACCCAAAACACATTCTCGTCGCTTTCGGAGGCGTTTCACCCGAACACGAAGTTTCGGTGCTTACAGCGCAACAAGCCATCGCCGCCCTAAAAGAGCAGGGGCGTACGGTCCGCGCGCTTTATGTGAGCAAGTCCGGCCGATGGTTTACCGGGGATGTATTACTGGATCTAAAATCTTTTGAGGACATCAAAAAACTGGAATCGCAAGCCCAACCCTGCACCTTTGGATTTGACGACTACGGCAAAGCGGTTTTAAAGTCCGAAAGCCGCAGCTGGTTTTCAGGTACGGAAGTCTATCCTGTTGATGTAGTGCTAACAGCGTTTCACGGCTCGGAAGGGGAAAACGGCAGTTTTCAGGGAACCTTCGAAACATTCAACCTGCCTTATACCGGGGCCGGAGTAGCCGGGTCGGCGATAGGCATGGACAAACCCGCCGCAAAAGATATTTGCCGCGCCCACGATATTCCGGTGGTTGATGATGTTATTATTACCGAATCCTCGTGGGTAAATAACTCGCAGTATCACTTAGATGAAATCGAAAAGCTGGGACTCCCGGTTTTTGTCAAGCCCTCCGGTCTGGGCAGCAGCATCGGGGTAAGCCGGGCGGATTCCAGGGAGGCTGCCGAAGAAGCCATAGAGACGGCATTTCGGTATGACCGCCGTTTATTAGTTGAAAAGGCAATCACCCCGCTTCTTGAAATCAATTGCAGCGTACTGGGGCATCTTGAGGCCTGCCGCCCGAGTGTCTGTGAACAGCCCCTTGGCAAAGAAGAGCTGCTTTCATTTGAAGATAAGTATATGAGTAACTCTGATGAAGGCAGTAAAGGCATGGCTTCAGCCGACCGAAAAATACCGGCCCCAATAAGTCAGGAGTTAACGGATAAAATTCAACAGCTGGCCTGCCGTGCATTCACCGCGCTTAACTGTTCCGGAGTTGCCCGCCTTGATTTTCTTGTACAAGAAGATACCGGTGAGGTATACTTTAATGAGCTAAACTCGATTCCCGGTTCGTTTTCTTTTTATCTGTGGAAAGAATCCGGTGTTGATTTCAAAGAATTGCTCGATGAATTAATTTCCATTGGTATAAAACGGCATCGCGAAAAGAACGGAAGAGTCCGCAGTTACGACACCAACCTCCTTAGTGAAAAAGCGGTAAAAGGGATCAAAGGAATGAAGCAAACCAATTCCTGACAAATTTCCGGAACGCCGGGTACTTGATGCTTCATTATTTCTTTTACAGTTTGGAAGTGATAAGGTTAAAATATAATTACCATGCATCATACTCATCGCCACATTTGGCCCGTCCCGCTGATATTCCTGTTTATTCTTGCTTCCTGTGCTACGACAGAGCGGGAAGTAACCGTAGTTGACCGCGATCCCGGGGTAACTGAAACAGATACTCTTCGCACTCCGGCAGATGAAGAACGCATCCTGCGTATAGGTGAACTCAACCCGGTAAAAAGTCTTGACCCCCTATATGCCCTGAATACTACATCCCGGCGCACTGTATTGCAGCTGTATGAGGGATTGGTCCGCCTTGATGAACACAATGAGGTAAAACCGGCAGGTGCCCGAAGCTGGGAGATAAGTGACGATTCACTTACCTATACTTTCACCCTGAACAGAAATGTTTTTTTCCACGATAACGAGGTTTTCCCGAACGGCAGGGGACGACGTGTCCGGGCTGAAGATTACGAACAGATCTTTTACCGTATGACCTCGCCTGAAGTGCCCTCAGTAGCCGCAGAACTGTTTATGGATGACATCCGCGGCTTTGAGGACTATTACCGGGAGCAGCGGGAAGTATTTTTTGAGGAAGACCGATTTGTCGACTCTATTGACGGCATCCGGGTTGAGAATGATACTACTCTAACCTTCGAACTCAATGAGCCTTCCGCATCTTTTTTGAAGAAACTTGCCACTCCTTTTGCCGTCGTTTATCCGCAGGAAGCCGTTCGTAATCGAACCGAGGGTTTGCGACGCAATCCCGTCGGTACCGGCCCCTTTTCCATGGATAGCGTCATCGGGGATTCGATTTTTGTAATGCAAGGCAATGAGGACTACATTCGCCGGGGCGAAAACGACCCGGCACCGGAAATTGACCGGCTTGAAATATTACATATCCCGGATGAGATCCGACTTTATCAACAGCTATCCTTAGAAAACCTGGATATGATCGTAGATCTCGGCCCACGAATGATCGGAGAGCTGGTCGACGAAACCGGTGAGTTAGCCTCCACTTACCGCGATCAATACCGTCTGGTGGTGAGCGATCGCAGCGAACCCATTCGGATTTCTTATAATGAAAATAACCGATTCCGGCTTACCCGTGATCACGCCCAAGCTCTTGCCGCACAGCTATCGGAAGCTGATCTAATTGATCATACCGGAATAGCATCGCTATCCATCACCCGACAATTTGATTCAAACTCCACTGCATACTTTGAAGAGCTCAAAGAACGCTTTCCCGAAAGTGAGGCGGATGAGCCACTCCCGATTGCTTTCCAGCGGGATACCGATGTTGGCATGATCACCGGCGAGCTGTTTGCCCAACTGTCTGACATGCTGGAAATGTCATTTGAACCCAGCCGGGTCCGAACCCGCAATATTTTCATGTTCGTGGACCGCCCGATGCTGGCCTATCCAGGGCAGGAAGTAAGGGTTACGCAGGATGAACTGCTTCGACTCCGGTATGATCGATACCTGATTACATCCCCGGAAACTGAAGGTGTCCGGCTTAATGATCTTGCCTGGTGGCTGGATTTAACCCACGTACAGGTTCCGAAGATGTCCGATCCGGAGCTCTAATACCACCATTATGAATATCGGTGTTATAGCCAATCCTGATCAAACCGCTGTATACGCTCCGCTTTCCCGGCTACTCTCATGGATCAGCTTTAATAAAAGCCAGGTATCCCTACAACGTTCATTGGCCGGCAAGATTCAGGCGGGGCATAAATCTAAAGTCCGCAGTGTGGAGTATGAACACGAAATTCTTGATGAGGCGGATATCCTGCTGGCTATCGGAGGGGACGGGACCATGCTTCGGGCGGCTAATCTGGTATTGGACCGCAACGTTCCTATTCTGGGGGTTAACTGCGGGAAACTCGGTTTCCTCGCTGATATTCAGCAGGAACAACTTGAAGATGCCCTCCAAGCCCTTTACGATAAATCCTACCTGATTGACCACCGGTTTATGCTTTCCGCCCGGCTGCCGGACGGTTCCGAAAAGTTTGCTCTGAATGAGCTTCTGTTTGCCCGCGGCGCTACGGCCTCTATGGTTACCCTGATTGCCGAATACGACGGTAAGCTGGTTAACAAATATTGGGCCGACGGGTTGATTGTTTCTACTCCTACCGGCTCAACGGCGTATAATTTATCAAGCGGCGGACCGATCGTTATGCCGGAAACCAATGTTGTGGTACTGACTCCGATTAATCCGCATACCCTCACAACCCGTCCGCTGGTTGTTCCGGCTGACCGGAAAATCACCATCAAAGTAGAACCGCCTGATCAGGACACGCTGTTTTCCAACGACGGACGGGAATACCGGATCGATCACGGACATAAAGAGTTTACCATAAAACGTACGGATTTTACCATCAACTTAATTAAATTACAGACGCATAATTATTTTCAGACATTACGAAACAAACTAATGTGGGGCATGGATTTCAGAGAAAAGCCATAGCCCTGAAAATTATTTAACATTCAACCCAAAAATATTTTTGCTTATGAAAGTCACAGTCGTAGGAGCCGGAGGAAACGTAGGCTCAACAGCCGCACTTACCATTGCTCAGAGAGACTTCGCTAAAGAAGTGGTTTTGGTAGACCTCGAGCGTAAAGATGGTGATAAAACACTATATCCCTCCAAAGGGCGCGCGCTCGATCAATGGCAAACCGCCCCGATTCACAATTTTGACACCCGGCTGAAAGGGACTACTGAATACGGGCCGACTGAAGGATCTGACATTTGTGTTATCACCGCCGGTGTTCCGCGCAAGCCGGGGATGAGTCGTGATGACTTGCTTCAAATCAACTCCGATATCGTAAAAAAAGTCACCAACCAGCTACTTGAAAAATCCCCCGATGCAATCATCATCGTTGTATCCAACCCTCTGGATTTAATGACTTACATCGCCTACAAAGAGAGCGGTCTGCCGATCGAAAAAGTCATGGGTATGGCAGGCATACTCGATACAGCCCGATATAAAGCCTTTCTTGCGGAAGCACTTAAGTGCTCACCGAAGGATATTCAGGCTCAGTTGCTGGGCGGTCATGGAGATACGATGGTTCCACTGCCCCGCTACACCACGGTTTCCGGTATTCCTGTTACCCAACTCATCGACAAATCCAAATTGGATGAAATCATCGAACGCACCAAATTCGGAGGTGGTGAGCTGGTCGGTCTGATGGGCACCTCCGCCTGGTATGCTCCCGGCGCGGCAGCCGCTCAGATGGTGGAAGCCATTGCGCTGGATCAAAACCGAATTTTCCCGTGCTCAACTTACCTGACCGGCCAGTATGGTCTCCATGATCTTTGCATCGGCGTACCGGTAAAACTGGGCCACGGCGGGATCAAAGAAATCATCGAAATTGACATGGACAGCGACGAGAAAAAGCTGATGGAGGATTCGGCCGGCCACATCCAGAAGGGGCTGGAGGACCTGAAGCGGATTCTTTCTGAATAATAATTGATTGGTTTTGGGCCCTGTGTTCTCTTTGAGCACAGGGCTTTTTTTATAAAGCCGGTCTCCAAAAAATCTGAAATTTGAAATCGTTAATCTGACTTCGTTAATCCGTTTTAAACAACGAGAGGTTATAGACTAAACTAAAGTGAGAACCTTAGCTCACAATGAAAGTGGATTTTACCAGATAGCAGAATTCAGATAAAAATTTCAGATCTTCGGCATCGGATGAACGGTGATAACAATCAATTCAACAACACAATTGAGCCGTTTAAAATCGTAGCATAGCCTACCCATAGGATGTAGGGGGTCATTAAAATAGCTGCTTTCACATCGACTTTGTAGAAGTACCAGGTCGTAATAATTATTGCTGCCAGCAAAATCAATATTTCCACCAGTGCTGCAGACGGAGATTGCATTCCGAAGAATAAAAACGACCAGGCGACATTGCAGATTAGTTGAACGCCATACCAGATAAGTCCGGTTTTAGCGGTAGCGTTCTCATTTCTTCGTAACCATACCAGCCATGCGGCAACAGCCATCAATGTAAATAACAGCGGCCAGACAATTGGAAATGCACTGTCGGGTGGTGTAAATGCCGGTTTAGCTAATCCGCGATACCACGTATCAATATTGGGTACGGTTGCCAGAGAACCGAGCAGCCCGGCTCCCTGGGCAAGGATTAATGAAACGACGAGAGCAACTCCCTGTTTTAGTCTCATAACAAAGATGATCAACTTGAATAATGCGAATATTTAAAACCAACATAACCAAAAAATCATAGCTAACCGTATTAAAATTGAGCGCACTTAAGATTTATTTAGACTGACGTTTGGAGGTTATCTGTTGATGAGGATTTCATTTTTTTGGAATTCATACCAGATCAAATTTGTACGTTATACATATTCAGGTTAAACCCGTGATATTTACTGTAAGATTCAATGGCCAAAGACTCACATTATATCAAAACTACCGGCGATGGTTCACATACCGTCTTTTCCAGGGGGTTTGATCAACATTTCCATAACCCTAATGGAGCTATTGCTGAAAGCAGGCATGTATTTTTTGAGGAATCCGGGTTGCTGACGGCCATTCAAAGTAAATCCCATTTAAATATTGCAGAAACTGGATTTGGCACCGGATTAAACCTTTTGCTTTTATGTGAATATATGAACAAACTCAATTGCCGGGTTACTATCCGTTACTTTGCCGCGGAAGGCTATCCGTTACAGCCTGAGGTTGTTGAACAGTTAAATTATCATCACTATCTGGACCTGTCGGAACAGCTCCCACACCCTTCGGGATGGTTTAAAAATCTTAAATCGGGCTGGAATCTTAAAACCATAACCCCGAGGATTAAACTGCTTCTTTTTGTTGGAGAGTTTGATGAATGGCAGATGGAACCTGAATCTATAGATTACTTTTTCCATGACCCTTTTTCCATCGATGTCAACCCGGAAGGCTGGACCAAATCTTTGTTCAGCAGACTCCGAAGTTTTGCCCGGCATGATGCTTTACTTGCCACGTATGCCGCAGCTACAAGAGCGCGGGCTGCCATGGCTGCCGCAGGATGGCAGCTTGCCGGTGCTCCGGGTGCAATGGGCAAGCGAGAGATGACCGTAGCTTCCCCTGATGAGAAACAGTTAAAAGGATTTAAGATGCTAAATACACAACGGTTGAAAGAGCGATATTATCAGGAATTCGCTGATAAAGAATAAACGGTGATCAGCATCAACTCACTCGCCGCGCCCGTGTAGCCCCGGCCGTTTTTTCAATCTCATCGAGCAATCTTCCCAAAAACTTTCCGCCATAAACTCTGCGGATGTGGTTCATATCCGCCAGAACCAAAAGACGATCCCTGGAACGTGAAAACGCCACATTCAGCAGCCTGGGAACACTCAGCCCGTTTTTCTCTTCATCAAACGGACGGACACTGTAATGGCGCTCCCCGTTAGACGTCCGCTCGCCGCTCATGATGGTGTCAAATAAAATTACCGGACGCTCGCGTCCCTGAAAGGTGTGGATAGTTCCCACCTCTACCTCCGGCATCCCGGCCGATCGCAGATATTTGCGCAAAGCCCAGACTACAGACCGGAATGGTACAATGATCCCGATATCTTCAGGCTTTCGATGATCTTTCAGCATAAGCCGGTTTACCAGATCCGCAACATGCTGCATGTGAACTTCATTTTCCGGCCGAAATCCCCGCTCTCCCGGACTTTTTACGATATACGGCTTTTGATGCGACGTATCGATCAGAAACATCCCTGGTCCGCCCGAATCTTTTTGAAGCCGAGCCTCCCCGGTTTTCAGCCGCCCTTCATAAAACACCCGGCTGATCACACCGGCCAGATCTCCGCCCAGCCGGTACTGAGTATCGAAAAATGCGGTAAAGGCTTTGTTTTGATCGTGCCATGCAAACAAATCAGCAGGAGATTTGGCAGATGAGATCCTCGAATAAATATCCTGCTCGAGATAGTCCCTTGCTTTGTACTCTTTGGTCATGGCAATGGGCGGAAGCTGCATTGGGTCTCCCACCACAATGAGGTGTTTATTTGCCCGGGCAGCTAATAGCAACATAAACGGCATCCCCGCCATCGAGGCTTCGTCGATGACCACCACGTCAAAACTGAGGCGGTCAATCAGCTCTGAGACCGCTACCTGAGCCAGGGTCGTCCCCACTACTTGTTTTTGGCGGATCAGCTCCAGCTCATCGACTTTGGGCGGCAGGTCCGGTTCATCGTCTTCATCTTCCATCCCGAGCCGTTGCCGAAGTGCCTCCATTCGAGCCTCGCCGGTTTTATCCAGCGCTTCTTCCTCCTGCCGGGCCAGCAGCTGCCGGTACTCGTTGATCAGCCCCTCCATTTTACCGGCTTGCAGTTTTCGCTGCTGCACAGCTTGTTCAAACTGCTGTTGAAAATGGATACCGGCCAGTTCCTCTGATTCCAGCACCACATCCCCGAACCGGGTTATTGCTTCTTTGCGATCATACTCGCCCGTTTGTTGCAAGGCTTCCAGGATGCTGAGCATCCCCACATCCACCGCGCGGTTGGTGTTGGAGGTAAACAGAACTTTGTTGCCGGCATAGATGTGATTGGCGATCATGTATCCCAGTGTTGCCGTTTTACCGGTCCCGGGAGGTCCCCACACAAAAGCGACCGGCCGGTTCATAGCAATTTTGAGGGCATGGCGCTGAGAGTCGTTGCGAGAGCCGTCATCTTTAATATCCGGCTCAATATCATACGCTTCGGATTCGTGAGGATACAACATTCGCCTGACCGGCTCGAGATTTTCGGCCTCCCCTGCCTCTTTGAGATCCAGCAGCTTCCCCTGCTTTTTCTTGAGGATATAGTCGTTCTCCCACTCCAGATGCACCTGGTCGATCGTCTCTCCGAAATCCTCTTTGAAACCGATATCAATGTATTTATCTGTAGTCTCAACCGGTGAGGCTTTGTACTCATTACCGTTTACCTGCGCCTTAAACTCCTCGGCATACTGCAATGCCGGGTTCGTGGCCTCAAACCGGTAGATAACATCCTCCCCGGGCGCCTTCTGCAACACCCCCTGAAACAACACCTCCTCCGAAGGATTCTCCCGAACCGCTTCAATCTCCGAAGCCAACGCCTCAACTGCCGTCTCCAACTCCTTCTTAATCTCTTTCTTTTCTTTCTTATTCATGTTCTTAACCACAGAGGACACGGAGGTGCACAGAGGTACACTGAGTCAATTTTGTTTAGAGTCTCTAAATTAATTTGTGTTTGTTAGAAATCTCAAAGTAATACTAATTATTAATCGTTTACTACCCTTTTGATCCCGTCTACTAATTTGATCGAATTAAAATTCATCAACAAACCAAAACGGCAGCCGGCTAACTTAAGATATGTCAAAACCTGAGCAAGGTGAATTCTTTCTAAGGATTCGACGGCTTTGACTTCAACAATAACCTGCTTTTCAACCAGCAAGTCCAATCTATATCCGCAATCCAATTTAACCGACTCGTACCGTAAAGGTAAAGGTTTTTCTTTTTCAGCCCATAAACCATTTTTCCGCATTTCATAAAAAAGACATTCCTGATAGGCATTCTCTAACAACCCCGCCCCTAAAGTCTTATGAACTTTTATACCGGATTTTATAATCTCTCGTGTAATTTTGTTAACTCCACCCATATAACAATCTCTGTGCCTCCTCTGTGTACCCTGTGTTCTCTGTGGTAATACATAAGAGCGACGAGCTGAAGCATCCTTACATTACTGGTCCCAGAGTTCGGCGCGGATGAGGTCGGCGCTGTAGGGGTCGAGTTGGTAGCGGAGTTTGAGGCGGCGGTCTTCGGGCAGTTGGCGTTCGACGAGGCCGGCGGAGTCGGGGGTGTAGAGTACCAGATCGGATTCCCGTACGAACAGCGGCAGCGATTTGCCGTAGATGCTGCCTGCCATGATGGAGCCCTGAAACTTGAGGCTCAGCTTCAGTTCTTCGATGAGATAGGGGATGCTGCTTTCATCCGAGGTGACCAGCCCGAGCGTATCCAGTTCGGCCCGTTCAATAATGGCGAGCAGCAGCTCGGAATCTAAAGAATATAATACCGGTAACAACAGCTGCGTGCTCTCGCCACTGCTTCGGAATTTGTTGTAATAGTTGATCGGCAGGAAAAGCGCGTCAAATCCAACCGATTTATTCCGTTCAGAAGCCGCCAGAAACTTACTTTTCACCCCCACCTGTTCTTTGATCGCATCGGCGATCATCCGTCCGTGTTCGCGGGTATGACCGACCGACGCGCAGCTTTGAACGCGTTCGGGCCATTCAATAAAATTGAGCTGCTCCTGAAACAGCGCCTCTACTTCCTCATCATCCAGTCCATAGCCGACCAGCTCCTCCAGTACATCGCGTATCAGCTGAGCTCCTTTATCCAGCCGTTCGGATTTATCCAGACTGGTGGTCTGCCGGTTGACCACAAATCCCCGGCCACGCTCAGAACGTAGCAACCCCTCTTCGGCAAGCTGATGGTAGGCTTTACGCACGGTGTGAAAACTCGTCTCCAATTGCTTGCCCAGCTCCCGGGTCGATGGCAACACATCCCCCACCTGAAACTGTTTGGTGGCAATCATCAGCCGGATGCGGTCGGATATATGTTTGGCAGTCTTCAATTCAGTGATCAGGGATCAGTTAACAGTTATCAGATAAGTTAAATAAGGTCGAACCTTGCAGATCTCAGGTCTAACCTGCATTATTCACAAATGTTTGGTGTTTTGTTTTATCGTTCTGTCATTCAATTAGTTACTTCGAAAAAGTTCATAAACCTAATACCACCTGCCATAAAACGCTGCGCACCGAGCGAAGCGATTCCTACACTGCGAAAATTACCAGTGGGCTACGTTGCCCACAACTAATTTTCTTGGTGAATAATGCAGGCTAAGAGAAAATTATCATAATAAGTCTACACATTTTACTGACTGATTTACAAACTCAGCCGTTGCAAACTTTAGAGTTTCGAAATTCGGATTTAATCCTGCAAGTTATCTATTTTGATACTCCTGAGCACACTGATTACTGATAACCGAAATGCGAATAGGAATTATTTACGACCGGGTTGCCGATTATGCCCATTTAGAAGGAACGGCCGACCGGTTTGCCGAATTTGAACCGGAATCTACCATTCTGGCAATGAAGCAGGCCATTGAGCTGGCAGGTCACATCCCTGTGGATATCGGCTCGCCTCATAACCTGTTTACCCGGCCGGATATTGACCTGGCCTGGAATATTGCCGAAGGCTATGGCAGCCGGAATCGTGAAGCCTGGGCCCCGATACTGCTGGAAATGCATGGCATTCCCTTTCTCGGTAGTGATGCCTACACACTTTCGATCTCCCTGGACAAACATCTTACCCGCTTAATTGCCCGTCATCTTGATATCCCCGTAGTTCAGGGAACTTCCGTCTCCGATCCCGATGCCATCGACCCGGCGGATTTCACAGAATTTCCCGTACTGCTGAAACCCCGTTACGAAGGAACGGCTAAAGGCATCAGCCCGCAGTCAGTGGTTTACAATCCCGTTGAACTGAAAAAGGTTGTTCAGCAGATGTATCATAGTTACCGACAGGAGATACTGGTCGAACAGTTTTTGCCGGGAGCTGAGTACACATGCTCGGTTTACGGATCTCCGCTTCATCCGCTGCCGGTCATTCAACGCAGTATTGACCGGAAGTCAGGGCTGGGTGTGCATGCTATAACCAATTCGCAGGAAATCCCGGATGAAGACCAAATATTACCCGGGAATCTGAGTATAGAACTTGAACAGGAACTGACGGAATGGTCCCTGAAGTTGTGCCGTGAAATGAATGTTCGCCACTTTGCCCGTATCGATTTCAAAATGGATGAAAACGGCCGACCCCATTTCCTGGAAATCA
>SLQI01000445.1 GCA_007131535.1 Balneolales bacterium
ACTAAGATCATGATATAAGGGAAGGCACAATAAACGTCTGGCAACATCATCACAGACCGGCATTTTGGTTTGAGGGACGTAGTCAAGTGAAGATAAAGCAGGATAAAAATAACGCCTCGGGTAGATCTCCTTATTTTCCAGAGCAGCTTTCATTTTCAGGGTTAAATCCTCACTGGCAAGAATTATCGGGTAATAAGAACAGTTTGTCCTGGAGTTTTCATGAATACGCGGCTTAGATGCTTTTAAACCTTTTAGGATGTTATCGTAATATGCGCATTGCTCTCTACGCTTATTTATTATGGCCGGCATTTCTTTAAGCATGCAAAGCCCCATAGCTGCATGAATTTCTGAGTTTTTACCATTTATGCCAACACCGTTAAACTCTTCCGGACCATCGTGCCCAAAGTTTCTTTGGTAAGACATGGTTTTTAATAAATCAGGATCTTGTGTAATGATTGCTCCTCCCTCTACTGTATGAAATAGTTTTGTAGCATGAAAACTAATGATGCTTATATCCCCCCACTTTAAAATGCTTTCTCCTTTGAACTCTGTGCCAAAACAGTGGGCTGCATCATAGACGACTTTCAAATCATGTTTTTTGGCAATTGCCTCAATTGCCTCCACGTCGCAGGGGTTGCCGAAACAGTGAGTAGCCAGGATTGCAGACGTATTCGGACTGATCGCGGATTCAATCTTTCGGGGATCGATATTAAGTGTTTGCGAGTCAATATCAGCAAACACAGGGGTGCACCCTTCCCAAACAATGCTGCTTGTTGTTGCAACATAAGAAAATGGAGTTGTGATTATTTCACCTTGAAGTTTTAGCGTTTTAATCGCTAACTGAAGAGCAACAGTACCATTTACTGTATAAAGCAGATGCTTGAGATTCAGGAATCGCTTGAGTTCCAGTTCCAGTTCATTAACGAGGGGACCGTTATTTGTTAACCAGTTTCTGGTCCAAATGCTTTCTAAGTAAGCCTCAAAGTTTTGACGGGGAGGGAGATAGGGTTTTGTAACCGGGATCATAGATTATTTATGTATTCCGAAATTAGGTTTAATCCGGGAAGATGATTAAAGGATAACAACCATTCCTATTTAACATGCCCGATACCAACTTACAGATGGTGTTTGGGTTTGTTGTGATTGAAAGTTTTGCCGGGTTCACGTACAATCCAAAGCATATCTTTTCTAATTGGCGCATTAAAAAATAATGCAGGTGATAGAGTTCAAGATACAAGGGTTTAAAAATTAAGTCCGCTTCAACAAAGGTTCGCTTAGTGTACTTAATGATCACAAAACACTTGTAGTTATTTTTCAGTTTGTCTTGTCCTGTAAGTTGGTACAAAATTTGTGCCGGGGTTAACCAGTTAATTGGAAGGATTTTAAAAACCGTAATCAACTATCCGGATAGCAACAAATAGAAGGCTTTGTAAAACCCTCTGATTATTAATTGCGCCAAGACTCTATTCAGAGGCAATGCAAGTTAAATTGAATTAAAAAGCTGGTATTACTTATGACGTTTGAGGAATTTTTAGACCGATATCAAAAAGCACCTGTAGAAGAATACGGGACTTATACAGGGCCTGTAAACCCATTGTTGAGTGTACACGTACATACCTACAATCATGCACCATATATTGATAAATGTCTTAAGGGTATTCTGGCGCAAAAAACAACGTTCGATTTCGAAATCTGTATCGGGGATGATGAGTCTGGTGATGGTACAACTGAAATCTGTAAATGGTATGCCGACAAATATCCGGATTTGATAAGGCTTTTTATTAATAAGCGTGCTAATAATATTAAAGTTAATGGAGAGCCAACCGGAAAATTCAATGGCACTTATACAAGAAATCAAATGAGAGGAAAGTATATTGCATTTGTGGAGGGGGATGACTATTGGACTGATACCTCAAAACTGCAAAAACAGGTAGATTTTCTTGAAAATAACCCCGAGTACTCATTAACATTTCATGATATCGTTGTTTGTGACGCTGATGGCAGGTTGCTGGATATCGAGCTGTTTCCTGAGGTCAATAAGAAAGATTGTAGCGCCGAAAAGTTAATGGCCGGGTTTTGGGTTACTCCGTTAACACTTTGCTTTAGAAATATAAAAGATTTGGATATACCTGATGAACAGCTTAAGGTTTTAAATGGCGATAAATTCTTAACTACGAGGTTAGGTTTATATGGGGGTGCAAAATATCTATCTGAAATTGAACCCGCCGTTTACAGAGTTCATGGCAGCTCTAACTGGTCTTCTCGTCCGGCAGTTGAGCAAAACTACTTTAATACGCATACTTTTACCTATCTGGCAAAATACTTTAGCAGAATAGGTAAAAAAGATATCGCAGCCGTTCATGCAAAGAATGCAAAAAAGCATATGAAGGCTTTTAAGGATGAATTAAGCCAAGGAAATACAACATAGTAACGGAGCTGTTTACCGGGGCACGGCAAATTTTTCCGATTTTTTTTTAAAAATTATTTAAGCCATAACGAACTCCGACGATAACCCCAACCACAACGGCTCACGGACGAGTCGTTCACCAACAACAACAGGAAATAACAAAAAGGAGTTTGTTATGTCATTTGGTGATTTTAATCGCATTAATACCAATTTGTCTTCACTCGACGCCCAGTTCAGCCTGAACAGGGTAAACAGAGAGTTGGGTGAAAGCCAGTTACGCCTTTCTACCGGCCTTCAGATCAATAAGGCCGAAGATGACGCCGCCGGATTTTCTATCGCTTCTAAACTGGGTGCTCGCATTGCAGGACTGGAGCAGGGGTTGCAGAACGCCGGTGATGCCAAGTCGGTTTTGGATATAGCCGAAGCCAGCTTTGACTCAATGATCGATATTCTTACTGAGATCAAAGTAAAAGCTACTCAGGCTGCTAACGACACATATGGTGATGAAGAGCGGGGTTTTATCCAGCAGCAAATTGATTCGCTGCTTGATGAGCTCGACGCTATCGTAGACCAAACCGTATTTCAGGAAATTAATCTGCTTGACGGTGACTATGAGGCCTCCTTTCAGGTAGGAGAGCGAACTGCTGATGTGCTGTTTGTTGAGCTCAATCAAGGCGGCGAAGGTTTCTACCACGATGATATGAACCTCGATGCCATCGATGTGTCAACTCATGACGATGCTCAAGTTGCAATGACGGCTATTGATGATGCACTGACAGCCATCGCCGAGGTTACCAATGATATCGGTATCTACCAGACACAGCTTTCCATTCGTGAAGAAATTTTGACCCAGGCAATCAACAGTAACGAGGCGGCACAAAGCCGAATTCAGGATGCTGATTTTGCCCAGGAGCAAAGTAATCTTGTCAAGAATCAGATCCTTCAGCAAACGGCTACCTCTTCCTTGGCCCAGGCCAATCAGGCCCCTGAAGCTGTTCTCGGATTCTTAGGATAAGAATAGCATTTCGTTAAATCGATATTCGGGTCGAGCGGTCCCGGGTATCAGTAAACCTAAAAGTAAGCCTGGTCAGCTTACGCCTTTCTGTAAACCAAGCAGAAGAGAGCGGAAGATCAGCGAAGCGACCGACCGACCAACCGCTCATCCTACTCTGACTTCCTGCTCTTTCGTTCTTTCTCTTACTGCTGCATAAAAAGAAGAGCGCGGTTGAGATGGTGATCTCCAAGCCATGGTCACGTGCTACATTTTTCAACCACTCTTCCCGCTCTTTCTTTTTATATTGTTTGAAGCCGCACCGACGGCTCACAAATTTTCTCCAAGCCATGGTCACGTTGTTTTTTGGGGAGTTTGTGCTCAAAAGGCCACTTCGGATAATATCCGGAGTGGCCTTTTTTTGTTTGTTTATCTTTTAGGTGCCAGGCAATTTCAGTGTGTCAGTAATCAGTGATCAGTAACCAGAATGTGAGTCTGTGGCTTAAATTCTTCGTCAGTAGTAACCCGCAAACCCACTATTCCGATACTGGCGTCCTCTCGGATCAACGTTCCAATATTCTCAAACCCCAGCGGTTCTCTTCCTTTACTACCATGCGACAGCCGATGAATCCCAGTATTTAATAATTTTTAAAACTTATTTTAATAAATGTAAAAATAGGTCGATAATACTTTTGGTCGAAGAGTAAGATGGGTGATTTATCAAATATATAAGATCATGTCTTTTGGTGATTTTAATCGAATAAATACCAACCTGCAGTCTTTGGACGCGCAGTTTTCGCTGAACAAAATAAACAGAGACCTCGGGCAGACTCAGTTGCGACTTTCAACCGGGTTGCGGATAAACCGTGCAGAAGATGATGCTGCGGGTTTTTCAATTGCATCTAAACTCGGTTCTCGAATTGCCGGACTGGAACAGGCTTTGCAAAATACCGGAGATGCTAAATCGGTGCTGGATATCGCCGAGTCAAGTTTTGACTCCATCATTGATATTCTTACCGAGATGAAGGTTAAAGCTACCCAAGCGGCCAACGATACCCTGGGTGAAGAGGAACGTGGATTTATCCAGCAGCAAGTGGATAGCCTGGCTGGTGAGCTGGATGACATTGTAAGCCAAACCGTATTTCAGGGAACGGCTCTGCTGGACGGAGATTATGCAGCATCGTTCCAGGTAGGTGAGCGAACAGCAGATGTGATATTTGTAGAAATCGAAACGGATGCAGGCGCAGGGTTTGATTCAACAGGGCTTGGAGTAGATGGCCTTGATGTCGAATCGCATGAAGATGCTCAGACCTCAATGGGATTAATTGATGATGCTTTAACAACGGTTGCCAGCATGGTTAACTCACTGGGGATATACCAGTCGCAGTTGTCGATCAGAGAAGAAATCCTGACGCAGGCGATAAACAGCAACAGTGCGGCACAAAGCCGAATTCAGGATGCGGATTTTGCCAAAGAACAGAGTGAGTCTATTAAGCTGCAAATCTTGCAGCAGACGGCTACTTCTGCTTTGGCTCAGGCCAATAGTGCCCCGCAAGCTGTATTAGGCTTCCTCGGATAATTTTCTTGATCGCAGGGTTGATATAAAATAGCCATGCGCCTTTTGGTGCATGGCTATTATTTTGTAATTCAGTTACTTATAAAAAATATTAAAAAATGCTTAAGTCTGTCGGAGAGCAAACGATAATCTGAGTGGTCGCCAGAGTAGGATCGAGCGATAAAATCAAAATCAGGATGAATTATGTCATTCGGAGATTTTAATCGCATCAATACCAATTTACAATCACTTGATGCCAAGTTTTCGCTCGATAAAATAAACCGGGATTTAGGTGAAACTCAGCTCAGGCTTGCAACCGGATTGCAAATTAATAGAGCTGAGGATGATGCCGCAGGCTTTTCCATTGCCTCGAAACTCGGTTCACGGATAGCCGGATTGGAGCAGGGGCTTCAAAACACCGGCGATGCTAAGTCAGTTCTGGATATCGCTGAGTCCAGTTTTGACTCCATTACAGGAATACTGACAGAAATGAAAGTAAAGGCTACACAAGCTGCTAACGATACCCTGGGAGAAGAGGAACGGGAGTTTATCCAGCAGCAGGTGGATAGCCTTGCTGATGAACTGGATGACATTGTAGATCAAACAGTGTTCCAGGGAGAAAACCTCCTTGATGGAGATTATGAAGCAACATTTCAGGTCGGTGAACGCACCGATGATGTCATTGGTGTTCAAATTGAAACCGATGCCGCAGAAGGATTTAATTCCGGAGGCCTCGGAGTGGACGGCTTGGATGTTGAGTCGCACGAAGACGCTCAACTTGCAATGGAAGCAGTTGATGAGGCTTTGACCTCCGTGGCAAGTATGGTGAATTCCCTCGGGATTTATCAGACACAGCTTTCGATTCGTGAAGAAATTTTAACACAGGCTATAAACAGTAATGAAGCGGCGCAAAGCCGAATTCAGGATGCTGATTTCGCTAAGGAGCAAAGCGAGGCGGTGAAGTTGCAGATATTACAGCAGACGGCTACATCTGCACTGGCACAAGCCAATCAGGCTCCCGAAGCTGCGCTCGGTTTCCTCGGGTAATACCGCAGTACCAGCGCTTGATTACCTCTCTTTGACAACTTACTAAAGAAGGATCATAGGGGAAGGCAGCGTAAGCTGGCTTCCCTGATCCTGTTTAACCGATAACCCCAAAAAACCACGTGACCATGGCTTTTGGAGATTTCAACAGGATAGGTACGAACCTACAGTCTATGAATGCCCAGTTCAGTCTGAATCAGACGAACCGGGATCTGGCTGACACG
>SLQI01000023.1 GCA_007131535.1 Balneolales bacterium
CCCGAGCCAAGTACGGCAATAGTTTTACCACCTTTTTCCACACAACTGCGATGAGCTTCGGTATCAATTCCATAGGCCAGCCCGCTGGTTATGGTGAACCCTTCCTTCACCAACCCGGTAGTAAATTTTGCTGCCATAGCCTTCCCGTATGAACTTGCATTTCGGGTTCCTACTACAGCTACCGAATCCGTTTTTAATGTTTCAACATTACCTTTCGCCCAAAGCATCAGTGGAGCTTCAGGCAGTTGACGCAACAGTTCCGGGTAGGCTTCCGACTCCCGGGATACAATCACAGCTCCGGATTTTTCGGTTTGATCCAGAATTTGATCCACCCGGTCCCAGTCATTAAAATCCGATACGGTTTTAGCGAGATATGGCCCAACGCCGGGAATATCAAGCAAATCTTTATACGAAAGCCTGAAAAGTTCTTCCGGCTGGTGTACAGCTCCCAGCAATAGTTTGATTTTACGCGCTCCGACTCCGGGCAGACCGGTGAGTGCCAGAATTATACGTTCACGTTGCTCCATCCCTCGTTACACTTATTTGCTCCCACAGCAACTCTTTTAGTTTATCCATGTTATAACCAGTAGCCGCACTTATCGGCAGCCAGGGAACATCCAGCTGCGGCTCCTGCTCAAGTTGATATCCCTGAATCAGGTCCATTTGAGAAATGGCCACCACACGGGGCTTCTCCAATAAATCCTGACGGTATGCCCGGAGTTCACCGACCAGCACCCGGTATTCTTCCTCAATGTCTGTATCACATCGAATCACAAACAACAAAACTGAATTCCTCTCTATGTGCCGTAAAAACCTAATACCAAGCCCTTTGCCTTTATGCGCCTCCTCGATAATTCCGGGGATATCCGCCATCACAAAACTGCGATAATCCGGTAGTGTCACTACGCCGAGATTCGGCTCCATAGTCGTGAAGGGATAGTCGGCAATTTTGGGCTTCGCCGCCGACAGTGCCGAAAGCAATGTACTCTTGCCGGCATTCGGGAATCCTACAAGCCCGACATCGGCCATTAACTTCAGCTCAATTTCCACTACGATTTCTTCTCCCGGCTCTCCCGGTTCAGATTCTCGCGGAGACTGGTTGGTAGGTGATTTATATCGTGCATTGCCTTTTCCACCTTCACCGCCCCGGGCCAGGATGAGTGTTTGCCCTTCCTCGGTAACTTCCCCGAGCCTCCGGCGTGATTCGGCTTCAAAGGCCACCGTTCCCAGGGGTACATCAAAAATGATCGGCTCACCGCTTTTACCGGTTTTTTCGCCTGTATCTCCCGGCCGACCTTTTTCCGCTTTAACAAATTTGCGGTAACGAAGATCCAAAAGTGTATTCATGTTGGTGGACCCCCGCAGAACAATATCTCCGCCTTTACCACCGTCACCACCGTCCGGACCACCCTTGGGAACAAACTTCTCTCTGCGGAAATGAACCATCCCGGCACCACCGTCACCAGCTTTCAAGTACATTTTGGCGTAGTCAGCGAATCTCATGACTGTTTATCGGGATGATTAAAATGTGAACTGAATTGGAACCTGTAAATAAACTCATTGTGTCCAAAGCTAACGGCCGGATCAAAACGCGTGAGACTCAAAAGTGCAATGCAGAAAGTTTACATGGGCATTTTGAGGACCAGCGAAACACAGAAATCGGCGCTTTCTTAATGACACGTATTAACGATTTTTGGAGTTGTTTTTATTGAGCACCAGCTGCACCAGTTTGGCCACTTTACTTTTCAGGCGCGTACGGGGAACAATGAAATCAAGGAAACCATGTTCCAGCAGATATTCAGAGGTTTGAAACCCTTCCGGCAAGTCCCGGCCGATGGTCTGGCGAATCACACGCGGACCGGCAAACCCGATTAGCGCTTCGGGTTCGGCGATATTGAAATCGCCCAGCATTGCATAACTGGCCGTTACCCCCCCGGTCGTGGGGTTCGTCATCAATGAGATGTACGGGACTCCCGCCTCATTGAGCAACGCCAATTTGGATGAGGTTTTTGCCATCTGCATCAGGCTGAGTACACTTTCCATCATCCGTGCACCGCCGGACTGAGATATAATCATTAACGGGTATTCATGCTCACGGGCATAGTCGATTGCTCGAGCCAGCTTTTCACCGACAACCGATCCCATACTCCCGCCAATAAAGCGGAAATCCATACAAGCAATCACCATATCCTGGTTTTTAACTTTGCCGGTAGCCACCCGGGCCGCTTCATCCAGTCCGGTTTTTTTCTGTGTTTCCTCCAACCGGGTTGAATACTTTTTGCGATCCTCAAACTCCAGAGGATCGGAGGGCTTAATATTTCCTGCTATCTCGGTATACTCGTTGTGATCAAATAATATGGAGAAATACTCTTTGCTGCCTATCGGGAAATGATACCCACTGGCGGAATCCACCCAGTTGTTATCCTCTAACTCCCGGCGGTGAACCGCTTCACCGGTTTTGGGAACTTTAACCCAAATCCCTTCAGGCATCTCCTTTGGGGTTTCTGTACGTATGTTCGAACCTTTACGCTTGAACCAGCTCATATTAAAATTGTTTCCGTCAAAATGTTAATGGAGCACAGCCATCAGCAACGTCCTGCCCCAAACTTAATGATATTACGGTTAATAATTCTGCACTAAATACGGCAGTAAAGTTATTCATTTTAAGATAATATACCATGAGGTTTTGGTAATCTAAATGCGGTGCATCGATAAGCAGAAATTAAGGCGATGGTTTTTGAGGTGGCGGGGGACCTTCTGAGTGATAATCAGGCTGGTACTCGCCAATCGGAACTTTATTGATCAACTCCGTTTCCGGTTGCCCCTTCTTTATCCAATGACGAACCAAAGAAATAAGTCCTTCGGCAGTAATACACTCTATACCGCATTTTTTTACGGATGAAACGAGTGGCTCCGGCAGTCGCTCTATTCCCGTTCCCGCAATTACTTCTCCCGGTCTGATGAGGCCTTCAAATTGATCGAGCGGCATAATTTTCACCTCGTGCCCGGGTTCCGGAAATCCTTCGATATTGAGAAAGGGTTGATAATATAAATGCTGTCTTCGCGCATCAATTACCGCATGGACCTTTTCAGCATCCGGGTATTTTTTAATTGCGCCGGCAGCTATGCCGGCAAGCGTGTTACAGGAAAGTACCGGGATTTCCGTGTCATAGATTAACCCGCGGATTGAACTGGAAGCCACCCGTAAACCTGTAAATGATCCCGGACCGGAACTGATGGCAACCGCTCCGATATCTTTGACTTGCACTCCGGCTTCATCCAGCAACTCCCGGATGAACGGAAGTAGTTGTTCGGCATGTCGCCCGTTACCGACAACACTGCGGGTATGTATCTTTTTTTCACGGGTGATCAAAGCGGCGCTACAAACCTGAGTTGCCGTTTCTACTGCTAATATGGACAAATCCTGCAAATTCATAGGCCGCAAATATACGTGCTGATAAAACGGTATACCAACCCGAATTCTGCGCATCCTGGTCCATTAAATCAAAAATCTGATCTCGTTAATCTGCTATCGTTAATCCGTCAGACATGGTATTGATATCTAAGGTAGGGCAACTAATACGCGAAAACCGAGGATAAGCCGACTGTTTGCAGATTAACGACCTGTGATATCAGGTTTTTGATTTACGGGATCAACAAAAAAATCCGCGTTCCATCCGCGAAAATCCGCGGTCTTAAAAACCCGTTAAAACCGGATTTTCACCATTCCTACCCCGAACTCTCTCAAATACATCCGGCCACCGGACTCAGATACTATTCGTGCATCAAAGCTGAGATCAACATACCCGAAATCCAGACCGGCACCAAACTGAAAGGCGGGATTGAAGCCGGGATCAAAAATGATTGATGACCGAATCGGGAAAAACCTTAATACGGTAGACTCCGAGGTAAACCGGACATGCCAGCCCCGCTCAAAATAGTTATAATCGTGAAACTGATACCGGGCATCGGCCCCGAGCATAAACCGGTCAAAGTGTAAAGAACCCGCCAGATTTAAGGTTGTTGGCAATTGCACCCACTCGACAGGCTCCTGGTATTCAAGACTTTGGTAAATTTCATTTTCTTCCGGATGCGCATCGATAAACCGATGAAGTTCGCCCGGCCGGCCTTCGAATACAAAAGGAGAGGGCTCTGGTTTATCCATCATCGTGGAATCAGAGCCGGCAGTATGAACCATTTCATCACCGTAGTAAATGGCGCCTATATCGTTGACGGAAACACTCAATCGCAAGTTTCTGCTCAACGGTTCATTTTTTCCGGGGGCAAGCGCGGTATCATCCCCAAAAGCGATAACCCATGTCATTCCGACATCCAGACCGGCTCCATAGCCCAGAATTTCATACAGTGATCGATCTGAAACCGCTGATGAATAAGCCAGGCCTGATTCCTGTCCGTTCATCATTTGGCTGACCGACTCACTGAGAGCCCCCGTGGATACCGAAGACATAGTTGCTGAATGAAGCACTTCTTCATTCTCATCTGAAATATACCGGCTGTGATATTTGGCATCAGCATACAACCCTCCGGCTATGAATTTAGAATTGAAGCCCAGAATTACGGTATTTAAACCACTACGCCAGCCTGTAACCATTTCGAGCGGACGGGCATAGCCTAACCCGATTTCATGGAATGTAAGCATACGTTGTTTAATCCGCCGGTCCGAGATCGCTTGTTGATCCGGCGAATACCAGCCATCGTTTTGATAGGATGCATTATAACTGCGTGTCCTTGCTGAAATCCCCCAGGTAAAAGAACTGTGCCGACGGGTAAATCCCAGCGGCATCACATCGTGATATACCATATTGAAATGTTCACCGCCGGTTGCACCATCAGCGGGGATCATGCTCGGTGCCTGTAACGGGTCGATCAAAAACCAATCCTGGTAAAAACCCTGCAGCTCACTGAAACTGTTTTCAATCGATATCCCTTGATGTAATCCACCCTGAATACTGCCTAATGTGAGCTCATGATTCATGCGATATACCGGAAGTGCAATATTGGCCGGATTTAATACCAACGCAGACGAGCCACTAACGAAAGAGGCACTGTGAACCGGCATATCCGGAGACTGTTGTCTACTTTGGGCTTGTACTGACGTTAAGCTTGAACCCAACAATAGGCTGAACAGGATATAAAGTATTTTACAGTGTGTCGTCTGCACTATAACAAATAGGGATTTGTACTTGCCACATAGGGAAAGGCATTGCAAAACCTTCCGGGAAGGCAAATATAAAGAAAATCGTAAAAGCGGGGTAATTATTTGTCAGAACGCCTTTTCTGTGATAAATGTTGCTAAATGAGTAACATAAAACAACAAAGTTGGGTAATTACACTATGCCCTGCTGACTGTTTTTGAACTTTTCACCGTTACCACTATGTTGATAATCAAACATTATGTGAAATCATCAATCTTTCGGTCACACAACAATGGATGTGGTGCGATGAGATGCCGATACTCAATGATACATGTTAGTTAACAACTCATGATATCACCTTATGTGGATATATAAGAACTAATAGAGGTTTCTATGTTGGGAAGAGAAAGTATTCCGCTTTTTAGCTTCCGGGGCATTCCGGTAGGGCTGGATTACAGCTGGTTTATCATTTTTATTCTCGTGGTGGTTAGCCTGGGTGGTTATTTCTTTCCTCAAAACTACCCGGATGTGCCCGTACTATTGCAATGGGTATATAGTCTGATTGCTGCCTTTCTGTTTTTCTCGTCAATACTGCTCCATGAGATGGCTCACGCTGTTGTTGCCCAAAAACGCGGTGTATCAATCAAGCGGATTGTGTTATTCATTTTTGGGGGTGTAGCCCAAATGAACAAGGAGCCGGAGGATGCAAAGTCCGAATTTGAAATTGCCGCAGCCGGCCCCCTGATGAGCGCGGTAATCGGAGGGGTTTTGCTGACCGCCGGCTATTTTCTGGAACCGGTCATCGACGAAGGGCTGTACGGCATAATCTGGTATATCGGGTTCATCAATATCATTCTGGTTATTTTCAATATGGTGCCCGGCTTCCCGCTTGACGGCGGCCGGATTTTAAGGGCGATTATCTGGCATAATACCGGCAACCTCAGAAAAGCTACCCGAATCGTGAGCAGCATCGGTACGGGGTTCGCATTCTTCCTGATTTTTACAGGCGTGC
>SLQI01000291.1 GCA_007131535.1 Balneolales bacterium
ATGGTGATTTTCAAGGTGTAATTCAACGTTACTGCTTCTGGTATGGTTTTCCCGCCTCCGACAGCCGGCTTGTTTACCACTCGCCGGCTTCCGGGCTAAGCCCGGTTGCCGGCCTGGCCAACCACCTGCCCTGCCTGCAACGGCTTTATCTCACAATTCTGCCCATGGCCCCGTGCCGACAGCCGGAGGGGTTGTGATGGAGATTTCCGGTTGTGAATTAACGGTGCTGCTGCTGGTATGGTTTTCCCGCCTCCGACAGCCGGCTTGGCGAAATCACCGTTATCATGCATGGGGAATCCAAGAGTAATGGTAGATGCCGTCGTCCATTTCTTTGGCAGCTTGCGTGAGTTTGAGCGGTCTGAACGTATCAATCATCACCGCATACTCGTCCGTCCCTTCTTTGCCGATGCTTTTTTCCACCGAACCCGGGTGCGGACCGTGCGGAATTCCTCCGGGATGATGTGTGATGCTGGCATATTCCACCCCTTTGCGGCTCATGAATTCACCCTGCACATAATACAACACTTCGTCGGAATCCACATTGGAGTGATTGTACGGGGCAGGTATGGCAAGGGGATGATAATCGTATTTTCTCGGGCAAAATGAACACACCACATAATTCGGCGCATCAAAAGTCTGATGCACAGGAGGAGGCTGATGAACACGTCCGGTAATCGGCTCAAAATCCTTCATGTTGAAAATCCAGGGGTACAGGTGACCGTCCCATCCGACCACACCAAAAGGATGGTGCTTAAACGTATAGTGATGCATGCGCCCCTGCTTTTTGATGCGCACTTCAAACTCACCGGTCTCATCAAAAAACAACGGTTCTTGCGGCAGTCGGATATCACGCTCACAGAACGGACTGTTTTCCAGGAACTGACCGTATTCCGACCTGTAGCGCTTAGGCACGGTAATCGGCCCGGTTGAATCTACTACCAAAATCCGGTTTTGATCGGTTTTGAATACCATCTGCCACGTCGTGCCGCGGGGAATGTAGATATAGTCAAACGGTTCAAACCTGAGCCGGCCAAAATTGGTCTGCACGTGCCCTTCTCCCTCGTGAATGAACAACAGCTCATCATGCTCGCCATTGCGATAAAAATAGTCCATGCTTTCGTTTGGCCGTGCAAGGCTGATCACTACATCATCGTTGTATAACACCGGTACCCGTCCTTCAATCGGATCTCCTCCGCCAGGCATATCGTGGGTAAGTAAATGATGATGACGCAGCAAATCCTCTTCCCAGGGCTCAATTTTGAAAGCTTCTCCCTGGTCGACCTTATGTACTGTTGTAGGTGGATGATAGTGATACAACAACGATGAACTCCCGCTAAATCCTTCAGCTCCGAATAGTTCTTCGGTATAGAGCTCGCCATCCGGCCTTCTGAATTGAGTATGTCGTTTTTTCGGGATTTCCCCCAGCTTATGATAGATCATGTGGACTGTCTATATGATAAATTTTTGGTGCAGTTTGGTTACCATACCGAACCCGGTACTTCTTCCGGGGCTGCTGCCTTCGGCATTGCTTTGGCAGGCCCCGGAAGGAACCCGGAGTTTTATTGCGACTATAGGTTTCCTCGCAGCTCCTGTTCGCGTTCAATGGCCTCAAACAGAGCTTTGAAGTTACCGATTCCGAATCCGCGGGCACCTTTGCGCTGAATAATCTCAAAAAACAGCGTCGGCCGGTCGGATACCGGTTTGGTAAATATCTGGAGCAAATAGCCTTCGTCATCCCGGTCTACCAGGATTCCGAGGCGCTCAAGGTCTTCAATGTTTTCATCGATTTGCCCCACACGGTCGGTCAATTGCCTGTAGTATTCGGAGGGGATGCGCAAAAACTCCACCCCGTTGTTTTGCAGCTGCTCAACGGTGGCAACAATATCTCCGGTCAGCATGGCAATATGCTGCGTACCGGGGCCCCCGTTAAAATCGAGATATTCTTCAATCTGTGATTTCTTTTTCCCTTCAGCCGGCTCGTTGATTGGAAACTTAATCCGCCCGCGTCCCCCGGCCATCACTTTAGACATCAGTGCCGAGTACTCGGTAGCAATGTCCTGGTCGTCAAAATGGATGTACTGTTCAAACCCAAGCACATCCCGGTAGAAATCCACCCAGGTATTCATTTTGCCGAGCTCCACATTTCCCACACAATGATCAATAAATTCAACACCGACCGGCTCAACCCGGTTTTTAGTAGCTTTTTCCTCGAAGCCGGGCCAGAACAGTCCATCATAATCACTGCGGTTTACAAATGAGTGAATAACATCCCCATAGGTAGCAATGGCCGCATGACGGATCGATCCGGTTTCATCACCGGCATCATGCGGTTCAATCACCCCATGGGCTCCGCGTTTAACACATTCTTTATAGGCCCGGTCCACGTCTTCAACCAACATGGAGATATCTTTAACACCGTCTCCATGAGTTTTACAAAAACCGGCTATAGGAGAATCTCCGGTTAGCGGTGAGGTTAATACCAGGCGAATATTCCCCTGCTCCAGCAGATACGATGTTCGATCCCGGACGCCGGTTTCCAAACCGCGATATCCGATTACTTTAAATCCGAACATAGTTTCGTACCAGTGGGCGGCCTGCTTGGCATTGTTGACGTAAAATTCAACATAATCAATATCAACCAACCCGAGGTGGTCTTCATACGCTTTTTCTTCCGGACGATCCACGGTTTCAGCTGCACTGGCTTTAGATGTCATAGTCATCTCCCGTATTGGTAATTTTTAATTAATAATTAGCGTCTGTAAGTAAACTCATAGTGTCCTGAGAAAACGCCAGGATCAAGGCGTGCGGGCTCCCCAAAAGCGGAGTGTACATAGCGTACATGAGCATTTTTGGGACGAGCGGAACGCAGATATTGGCGTTCTCTTAGAGACACTAATTAGAATTCACACAACAGAAAAGCGCTTCCATATTTAAATATATTGGAATGAGGCTGTAACGTCAACATCATATATTTCTCATGACTATACGGTTAGGATATGAGGAAAAAAGGATGCACTAAAAATGAATGATCTGATGTAGAACAATTATACTTTTTAGGAACTGAATTCCTGAATCCGTTTTTATCCGTGAAAATCCGCGGAAGAAAACTCGTCAGTGAAAAGATGAAGGAATTTGCCGGAATTCCGACTGAATTTACTTCACACCTGCTTGATTCATGGCAGATTATTCTGAAAATAGCGCACCAGAATCAGCTAAAAGTTTATCAGCTTTACATATACCATTCGTTTGCATTTTTTGTAAATTCACAGGCACTTATAATCGGGGTTGATACGTCTATTTAACCTGATTGATTAACTCTTAGTCTGATTAACGCTTAGTCTAAAATCCAAATACAAATATTTTCTGAATACTGCATGAGTGCAAAACAAATTACGCTGATATTTCCCGACGGAACAGAACGAGATTTTCCCGCCGGGGTAACCGGCTACGAAGTTGCCGAATCAATTTCCAAAGGACTGGCTCGCAATGCACTCAGCTATACACTTGACGGAGAGATCTACGATCTGGACCGCCCGATCTGCGAAGGTGGTGAAATCCAGATTAATACCTGGAATGAGGAAGACGGCAAAAAAACGTTCTGGCACTCTTCCGCTCACCTGATGGCCGAAGCTGTAGAAAGTTTATATCCAGGTGTGAAATTTGGCATCGGCCCGCCAATCGATAACGGTTTTTATTACGACATTGATTTCGGAGAGCATTCTCTTGAAGCCGGTGAGCTGGAAAAGATTGAGCAAAAAATGCAGGAACTCGCCAAACAGAAAAATGAGTTCAAACGCAGCGAGATCCCCAAAAACGAAGCGCTGAAATATTACAAAGAAAAAGGCGACCCGTATAAGGTTGAGCTTATAGAGGAACTGGAAGACGGTGAAATCACCTTCTATGAACAGGGAAATTTTACGGATCTGTGCCGTGGTCCGCACATTCCGGATACCGGCCAGATCAAAGCAATCAAACTGACCAGTCTTGCCGGAGCATACTGGCGGGGTGATGAGCACAACAAACAGCTCACCCGTATTTATGGGATCACCTTCCCTAAAAAGAAGGAGCTGGACGAGTACCTCGAAATGCTCGAGGAAGCAAAAAAACGAGACCACAGAAAACTCGGCAAGGAAATGGAGTTATTCTCCTTTTCCCAGCGGGTTGGTCAGGGCCTTCCGCTATGGCAGCCAAAAGGCGCGATTCTCCGGGACTGTCTGGAGGATTTTCTCAAGAAAGCTCAGCAGGAAGCCGGGTATGAACCGGTCATTACTCCGCATATCGGATCGAAGGAGCTGTATGTAACTTCCGGTCATTACGAAAAATACGGCGAAGATTCCTTTCAACCCATCTCGACTCCCAATGATAATGAGGAGTTTCTGCTGAAACCGATGAACTGCCCGCACCACTGTGAGATTTACAACTCCCGGCCCCGATCCTATCGCGAGCTGCCGATTCGCTATGCCGAGTTTGGCACTGTCTATCGGTACGAGCAAAGCGGTGAGTTACACGGGCTGACCCGCGTGCGCGGCTTCACTCAGGATGACGCTCACATTTTCTGCCGGGCTGATCAGGTAGAAGACGAATTTAAAAAAGTGATCGACTTGGTACTCAATATCTTTGATATACTCGAATTCAAAGATTACACCGCACAGATTTCACTTCGGGATAAGCACGACCACTCCCCGTATATCGGTTCGGATGAAAACTGGGAAAAAGCCGAGGCCGCCATTAAGCGGGCAGCCGAGGATAAGGGCTTATCCACAAAAATAGAGTACGGTGAGGCGGCCTTTTACGGTCCCAAACTCGATTTTATGGTCAAAGACGCGCTCAACCGCAGCTGGCAGCTCGGCACCATTCAGGTGGATTATAACCTGCCGGAGCGGTTTGATCTGCAATATGTCGGCAGTGATAATGAGCGCCACCGACCGGTTATGATTCACCGGGCCCCGTTCGGTTCCATGGAACGATTTGTCTCGATTTTGATTGAGCATTTTGCGGGAGACTTTCCATTATGGCTGGCTCCGGAACAGCTTGTCGTAATTCCGGTTTCAGATGCATACAATGAATATGCCGGCCAGTGCGTATCAAAATTACGTAAGGAAGGCTTCCGGTGTAACTCCGATTTACGGGGTGAACAGATCGGGGCCAAAATCAGAGATGCGGAAAATCGAAAAATTCCGTATATGCTGATTGTCGGTGAGAAAGAATTGCAGGCGGACAGTGTAAGCGTTCGCCGGCATAAAAAAGGTGATATCGGAAGCTTTAATTTTTCCGATTTTATAGCGAATATTAAGGAAGAAGTATCCGGAAAACTGAACCCGGATGCAGAACTGTTAACCAAACACAAGGAGTAAAACTATCCGAAAGAAGCAGAATCGCTCTCCGAAGAAAGATGTAAATAAGGAGCGCATAAATGAGGAAATTAATGCCCCGAAGATCAGGGTAATAAAACCTGATGGGGAACATGTAGTTACTGACGTTGAAGAGGCACTCAAACTGGCTGAGTCCTACGAGCTGGATTTGGTGGAGGTGGCTCCGGATGCGAATCCGCCTGTGTGTAAAATTATTGATTTTGGCAAGCATACTTTTGAAAAAAAGAAGCGGGAGAAAGAAGCCAAAAAGAAACAGCATAACGTCAGTGTTAAGGAACTTCGGTTTCGGCCTCATACCGACGATCACGATTATGAGTTTAAACTACGTCATGCCCGGAAGTTTCTGAAGGATGGTGACAAAGTGAAAGCGACTGTCCAGTTCCGGGGGCGGGATATTATTTACAGTGATCGCGGTGAAGAGCTGCTAAACCGCCTTGCTGAAGAACTCGAGGATATTTCGAGAGTCGAAACCCCGGCTACTCTTGAAGGTAAACGCATGTCGCTTATACTATCACCTTCCAAAAGTAAGTGATCGTTTAAGACAAATTAACCGGGGCGCGTTGGACTCCAGGCGCCCCTTTTCGGCTTTACCCGGACTATGATTCATTATAGGCGGGTAAAGTAAGTTATGTTCTTAATTCCGACTTACACGCTACAGCCCGCTACTGTTTCGGCTTATAGTACTCTGTCCACGGCCGGATCTTTTTTCCCTCTTTCCCCCTCTTGCTTTTCCAGTGCCCACAATGTCCTTATAACCACACATCAATCTGTGAC
>SLQI01000436.1 GCA_007131535.1 Balneolales bacterium
CAAGGCGGCATCCATGCTGCTGCTGATTACTTTGATCATCTTCGGCATGATTGTCGCCAAGCCCATTCTGGTACCTTTGGCATTTGCGGTTGTCGTAGCCATTCTTCTGACACCGCTGTGCAATTACATGGAATCCTATAAGGTGCCACGCTTTCTGTCTGCTTTTTTAAGCATCCTTGTTGCCATTGCCTTTGTTTCCGGACTGATTTTCTTCTCGTATCATCAAATCGTTGGCTTTGCCGACGACATTTCGCTGATTGAGGATCGCCTGAACGAGCTTTTTGATCAGTTCAGCGAATTTATTTCCTACTGGTTTGAAGTGGAACCGGATACCCAGCTGGAATCTCTTGAGGATGCCGTTGTCTCGTTTCTGCGCGATAATGTAGAAGCCTTCACCCGCGGAATGATGACGGCCGCCACCACCATCACCATGTTTTTTCTGATCCCGATCTACGTATTCCTGCTGCTGATTTTCCGGGATTTTCTGAAGGAATTCATTTTCCAGGCTCTTGACCGGGACAGCCAGGGCGGCAAGGTGGAGCGAATTGTTTATAAAGCCAAGAATGTTCTTCAGAACTATATCGTCGGGATGTTTTTGGTTATCTGTATCCTGGCCGTTATCAACACCGTTATGCTGCTGGTGATCGGGGTGAACCACGCCGTATTTTTCGCAGTTTTTGCGGCTGTACTTAACGTCATCCCGTTTCTCGGGCCGATCCTCGGGTCTATTTTACCGGCTATTTATGCGCTGCTAACCATGGACTCCCTGATTTATCCGGCCGCGATTCTGCTGGGATTCTATATCGTACAACTTTTCGAAAGTAACTTATTTACCCCTACGATCGTCGGCAGCCGCGTAAGTATGAACCCGCTGGTTACCTTGCTGGCAATTTTTATCGGCGGACAAATCTGGGGGCTGGCCGGCATGATCCTGTTTATTCCAGCCGGTGCTATGATGAAAGAAATTTTCGATGAGGTAGATTCGCTGCAACCCTACGGATTCCTGCTCGGAAGTGTAAGCCAGGGGATGGCAAAGCGGCGCAGTGCTATGGCTCAAAAACTACAGGAATACTCCGAACGCCTCCAGCAGAAAGAAAAGAATCGGGAAGGAAAAAAGAAGCGCAAAAAGGGGAGATAGGTTCAAATCACTTAATGTGAATCCACCGAGCGCTTAGTTGATGAGGCTATAATAGTTGCTCCGGCCTTCAAGCCTCTTGTAACCTTTGGGTTCACGGTGATTTCTCCATACCATAGTGAGGAAATCATCCGAATATGACAATGGCATTGTGAAATGCATCTGTTACTTTGACAACCAAACTGCCAGACACTTCCCGATCATGACTCTAAAAACATCCGTATTTATTGCCGCAAGTCTCGATGGATTTATCGCACGTGAAAACGGAGACCTCGATTGGCTGACCGGTCAGCCGTCCGGTGATCCGGATGAAGACTACGGATACAGTTCGTTCATCGATACGGTTGATGTACTCGTTATGGGTCGCCACACTTATGAAAAAGTACGCTCATTCGACATCTGGCCTTATCAAGATCTGCACGTTGTAGTTTTGAGTACACAAAAACCGGAAGTTCCGGATGAACTTAAAAAAAACGTTGAGGTCAGGAACCTTTCCCCCCGGGACGTAGTAAAAAAGTTAAGTGACGAGGGTTTTCAGCATGCCTATATCGACGGCGGCAGAACGCTCTCTCAGTTTTTGAATGCGGGATTGCTTGATGAGCTGATCATCACCCGAATACCTGTTTTGATCGGCAATGGAATCCCGCTATTTGAAAAGATCGACCAGGATATCCATCTCGTACATGAAGAATCCGCATCGTTTGACAACGGATTTGTACAAAGCCGATATCGAATTAAAAGTGCTGCCGGATAAAATAAAAAACTGCATAGGGTACACCGACTATGCAACAACGTATTTCTCTTATAACCCTTGGGGTGGATGATATTGAAACCATGTCCCGGTTTTATACCGAAGTTTTCGGCTGGATGCCACTCCGGCAGAGTACCGATCAAATTAAATTTTTCCAGTTAAACGGAGTGAAACTGGCTTTGTTCGATCGCGACGCTCTGGCAGAGGATGCCGATATCCCGGCAGAGGGTAGTGGTTTTCGTTCGTTTTCTCTGGCTTATAATCTGGGCAGCAAGGAACAGGTGGATGTCTGCTTTGAAGAGCTGATAAGCCGGGGAGCCCGAATCGTTAAGCAACCGGAAATGGTGTACTGGGGCGGCTACCGCGGCTATATTGCCGACCCGGAAGGCAATTTGTGGGAACTGGCTTGGAACCCTTATTTGAATGACGATTGATCGCAGGAGCAATTTTGCCTGCCTGGCTTTTCAGATTTCTTTGATGCCGCTATCATTTACTTTTAAATATGTGCAAAGACGGTCTCAAAGAGCATTTTTTGAAGTCGGTCGATTTATTTTTTGATACAACCATCAATGATCAATTGCGAATAGGCTTACCTGCAAAGCGGGGTTGCCGGCGATCCGTTAAGGAGATTGTTTGTGTCACAAATACCCCGCATAACTAACACTCACCCCTATTTTAAGTTTGAAGTAAACTGCGTTTTTTGGGATTTCGCGCGTCGGTTTAAGGTAAAGACAACAGCTCAAGACGATATCAGTGTACAGTTATCAGTTTGTTTTAAAAAAATCAACCCTTCACCTTCCCGCTCTGGCGGCCTTGGCGGTTTCACGCCCCGCTTAACCACAGCGCGCACAGGGTACATTGGGGAGAAATGAGGAAAAATTTTAGATTGCGAGTATATTGGTCATTGTGATCCCTTCCTGCTCATAGCTGCTGTGCCGACAGCCCGGCTTTGCCGGACAGCCGGCTTTTTGAATTGTAATACAATCTTTCTTTGCAGAGATGGTCTGGGTGAAAATCTGCAGCTGATTACATTAACCCGCTCAAAAGATAGTACACTAACTACCATCGTGATGACACTTTTCAATACATAATTCGTATTGAAGTTTTTATTTGAAGTCCATTCGTTGATAAGTTGATAATTAGATATTTGAGTGCACTCCGTAAAGATGGAAAATATGTAACCATTGATAGCACGAGCTTAAATAGTGTCTGTAATTAAGTTTTACCGGAGTGCTTTCATCTTTAAACTCTTAATAATTGCACCTGTGCATTCTCACAATTCTACCACCACCGATCAGCTTCCGGCTGAACAGTTTAATAAAGCCCGGCAGGAACCATCTCCGGCCATTGTGGCACACAACCTCGTAAAAGTATTTGGTGAAACCCGGGCGGTTGACGGTGTGGATCTATCCATTCCCAAAGGGAAGGTATACGGCTTTCTCGGGCCGAACGGCGCCGGTAAAACAACCACCATTCGTATGCTTGCCACCTTACTGCAGCCCGACGAAGGAAACGCAACGGTTTTTGGTCACGATCTGATCAAAGAGGCGGATGCCGTTCGAAGCCGGATCAGCCTGACCGGTCAGTTTGCCTCCGTTGATGATGATATGACCGGAATGGAGAACCTGACCCTGATTGCCAGACTGCTGGGTTACCAGCGTAAACAAGCGGCTGTAAGAGCCGCTGAACTGCTACAGGCTTTCGATCTGGAAGCAGCGGCAAACCGGCAGGTCAAAAAATATTCCGGCGGGATGCGCCGGCGGATTGATATCGCTGCCAGTATCGTGAACTCACCCGAGTTACTGTTTCTGGATGAACCAACCACCGGACTTGACCCGCGCAGCCGGAATCAGGTGTGGGATATCATCCGGGCACTGGTCAGTAACGGTACGACGATTCTGCTGACGACCCAGTATCTGGAGGAGGCCGACCAGCTGGCCGACCGCATTGCCGTTATCGACAAAGGTAAAATCATTGCAGAAGGAACGGCAGGGGAGCTGAAACGATCTATAGGCGGTGGGAGCCTTCACGTACGCTTGCTCGAACCTGAACACCGTTCACCGGCCGAGCAAATCCTGGCCAAAAACCTCGATTCTCCGATCAGGCTTGACTCCGACCCCGCGGCGCTGAGCGCACAGGTTAACGACACTAAAAAAGTCATCGCCGCTTTGGGTGAACTTGAAAAAGCGGGAATCCATATAGCCGGTTTCTCAATGGGGCAGCCCAGCCTGGATGAAGTATTTCTGAAACTAACCGGAGAGCCGGCACATCACACTGAAGAAAACGAGGAGATGGCAAATGGATAATATCACCCTGAAAACCCACACTGAAGCCTTTAACAATGCGCTGTCAAAAACTTCTAAACCTCCTAAAGCCGGTGCTTTTTCTGCTTCGCTGACTTTCGGGTGGCGGGCCCTGCTCAAAATCAAACACGTCCCTGAGCAGCTATTTGATGTAACCGCCTTTCCGATCATGTTTATTCTGATGTTTACCTATCTGTTCGGCGGCGCCATTGCCGGTTCAACCGGCGATTATCTACAGTTTTTGCTACCCGGCATTCTGGCTCAAACGGTTATTATGCTGACCATTTACACCGGAATTTCACTGAATAACGACATCCGAAAAGGTGTGTTTGACCGGTTTCGATCACTGCCCATCTGGCAGCCGGCTGTATTAACCGGCGCCCTTTTGGGAGACGTCCTGCGCTACTCCATAGCCTCAATGATGATCATAATCATCGGGTTTATTCTGGGATTTCGACCCGAGGCCAATATTACCGGAATTTTCCCGGCTATGGTAATATTATTGATATTCGCTTTCAGCTTTTCATGGATATGGACGGCTGTCGGTATTATCGTGCGATCTCAGGAAACGCTGTATACATTGAGCTTCATCATCATGTTTCCGCTTACTTTTATCAGCAACATCTTCGTAGACCCCGAAACCATGCCGCCCTGGCTGGAAGCATTTGTGAATGTAAACCCGGTCAGTATATTGGTTACCGCTATGAGGGGGTTCATACACGGTGGGGTCACCCCGGCTGATATTGCAGCCGTCCTATTGGTGTCGGCGGCGCTTATAGCCGTATTCGGTCCGATTACGATGTATTTGTTCCGCAGGCAAAAGTAACCGTCCGAAGCTGCTCAATATTTATTCCTGCGTGAAACCCGCTCCGGGCTGTTACGTAATTGATCTGGCAAGTATGAGAGAAACTTCAAACTAAAACCTATTAGCTATGAGTACCCGTAACTCTTTGTTCTACCGCATAATGGCATGGTTGGGTATAGCCGTTTTTGCCATTCTGATAGTCAGCCTGATCGCCTGGATAGTACAGGCATTAACCGACGATATCCCATCCAATACCATTGTGGAACTGAATCTCGAGCGACCGGTTTTGGAGAAAAAGCCCATTGACCCTGTAGGGCAGGCTCTTACCGGTGATGCCATCGACATCCGCACCATCGCAGATGCCCTGGCCGGGGCAAAGGAGGATGACCGGGTTTCGGGTCTGCTGGTGCGAATAGGAGCCAATACGATGACGCAGGGTCAGGCTGAGGAATTGCGGGAAGCGGTGATGAACTTCAGAGAATCCGGCAAACCCGCCTACATCTATGCGGAGACATTTGGCCAGGTGGCCGACGCAACCATTTCCTATTACCTTGCCACCGCTTTTGACCGTATCTACATGCAGCCACACGGGGATTTTAACGTGATAGGCATGCGAAGTGAGCATATCTTTCTGGGTGGATTTTTAGATCAATACGGCATCGAAACCGAATACGATCATCGCCATGAATACAAAAGTGCCAAAGATATTATCACCGGAACCGGGTTTACCGAAGCTTTCAGGGAAGCGGAGACAGCTGTACTGGAATCACGGTTTGATCACCTTATAACCGGAATTTCCGATGGACGTAATCTTACGTACGATGAGGCCCGGGAATTGGTTGATGACGGTCCGTGGTTCGGCAGTCAGACGGTGGAGGCCGGTTTGGTTGATGACTTGCTGTTCCGCGATGAGTTGTTTGATCTGATGCGTGAAGAAACAGGTGAGGATGCCGAATTTTTCTACCTGGAAAAATATTATGAAGAAGCCGGCACTACCTGGGATCGCGGCGAACATATCGCACTGATTAAAGGTGACGGGAGCATCGTTTCCGGTGAAAGTCATTACAACCCGTTGACGATGCAGGCGATCATGGGTTCGGAAACCATCACCCGTGCATTTCGCAGTGCGGTTGAAGATGAGGTGGATGC
>SLQI01000288.1 GCA_007131535.1 Balneolales bacterium
GGCGGCTGCCGCCACCGATTATAAAAAGCGTTCCGGACTCATCGGCTGCTGATTCGGGTTGATTAACATTTTTTTCGGAATTGATTTCCGAAGAATGAGCACAGCCTGATACAGCTGCAACACTAACAAAGATGATAACTTTTAATCCGGCAAGTATTTTCATTAGTCTGATTGATTTGAGTTTACCCTGGTACCCGATAACTCCCGAAGCATCACTTCGGTCATGCTGTCTACATCATACTCGTGTTGCCAGTTCCAGTCCTCCCGGGCTTTGGAGTCGTCAATGGAATGAGGCCAGGTTCCGGCGATTTGCTCGCGATAATCCGGCTCATAGGTGATTTCAAAATCCGGCAGGTGTTTACGGATAGATTCAGCGGCATCAGCCGGTGAAATACTGAATGCGGCCAGGTTGTAACTGGATCGTACTTTGATATTTTCAGGCGGTGCCTGCATCAGTTCGATGGTCGCCCGGACCGCATCCGGCATAAACATCATCGGGAGTCTGGTATCCGGATTCAAAAAACACTGGAAGGGTTTTTCTTCCAATGCTTTGTAATAGATTTCAACCGCATAGTCCGTAGTTCCGCCGCCGGGAAGAGCTTTATAGCTGATCAATCCCGGATACCGGATACTTCGCACATCCACCCCGTATTTTTCGTGATAATATTCACACCACCGCTCTCCGGCCAGCTTGCTGATACCATAGACGGTCGAAGGCTCTGTAATCGTCTGCTGCGGCGTATCAGCCTTGGGTGTAGAATTGCCGAACACAGCAATGGAGCTGGGCCAAAAAATGCGTTCCAGCTCTTTTTCCCTCGCCAGCTCCAATACATTAAATAACCCGCCCATATTGATATTCCAAGCCTTCTCCGGAATTCGTTCAGCGGTTGCGGAAAGCACGGCGGCCAGGTTGTAGATGATTTTAATTTCATGCTGATCAACCAACTGAGCCAGCGCCTCTTTGTCGAGCACATCAAGTTTAACGTAATCACGAATATCAGGAAGAGCATCCGGAGGATTCAGATCGGCCCCTACAATACGATCTTTACCGTACTGAATGCTCAGCTGTTCGATTAGTTCAGTCCCTATCTGTCCGGCAGCCCCTATTACAAGTATTCTTGACATGAATATGTTAATTTTAACCATGGTTGATTGTGGTGCGGGATAATACAACAAATCTACAATTTTTCCAGAGAAGTGGCGGGGTTAAGTTTGAGAATAAGGGAAGGTAATTTGGGTAATCCGGATTTTTTGCCATTATTGCCATTAGGAGGAATGATGGCAGTTCAAGGTTCAAAAGGTTCAAAGTTCAAGGAAGCTGGTGGTACTATTGTCAGCTATTACTCAACTGTATACCCTGCCTGGAAAATAGAACTCAGCACCCTTAAACCTTGAACTCTTTAAACCTTGAACATCAACTGAAAGGCAGTCTTTGGCAGGTTACCCACCTTACGTTATCCCGCAATTACCCAACTTCCTCTCCGAAATAGGCTGAAATTTGAAGTCCAAAGCAGAAACATGTTTCGATTTTAACAATCTCCGTTTTACATTTCCGGCGTTAATCAGACAGCCAATTTATTTAACCTAATCCAAGCATCATGTACGAGAATATCCGCGGTGAACTGCAAAAGGAAATTGATGAAATCAAAACTTCCGGACTGTATAAGGAAGAACGGGTAATTACCACCCCGCAGGGAGCTGAGATAGAAACGACCGGCGGCAAAAAAGTGATCAATTTTTGTGCGAACAACTACCTGGGGCTTTCCTCCCATCCGAAAGTGATTGAGGCGGCGCACCAGGCGATTGAATCTCACGGCTACGGGATGTCTTCGGTCCGGTTTATCTGCGGCACGCAGGATATACACAAAGAACTCGAAGCGCGGATATCCGAATTCCTCGGTACTGAGGATACCATCCTATATGCCGCAAACTTCGATGCCAATGGCGGGGTATTTGAACCGCTTTTCGGTCCGGAAGACGCCATCATCTCCGATGAGTTGAATCATGCCTCTATTATTGACGGAATCCGGCTGTGTAAGGCTCAGCGCTTCCGCTACAAAAACAATGATATGGAAGACCTGGATTCCAAATTAAAGGAAGCTTCCGGTGCCCGGCGAAAAATCATCGTCACCGACGGTGTGTTTTCTATGGACGGTACCATCGCACAGCTCGATAAAATCTGCGACCTGGCCGAACATTACGATGCCCTCGTAATGAGCGATGAAGCCCACGCCACCGGCTTCGTAGGCCAAAACGGCCGCGGTGTACCCGAACTCAAAGGCGTGCAGGGCCGCGTAGATATCATCACCGGAACGTTGGGTAAAGCGCTGGGCGGGGCCTCGGGTGGATTTACAGCTGCCCGAAAAGAAATTGTGGATCTGCTTCGACAAAAATCCCGGCCATACCTGTTTTCCAATACCCTCGCCCCTTCCATTACCGGCGCATCCATTAAAGTACTGGAAATGCTCACCGAAACCACTGAGCTTCGCGACAAACTGGAGCGCAACACCGACTATTTCCGGAAGAAAATGACCGACGCGGGATTCGACATCAAACCGGGAACCCACCCGATTGTTCCGATTATGATCTACGATGCGGTTAAATCCCAGGAAATGGCGGCCCGTCTTTTGGATGAGGGTATTTACGTCATTGGTTTTTCTTACCCGGTGGTACCTAAGGGCCAGGCCCGAATCCGAGTTCAATTATCAGCCGTTCATGAACAGCACCATTTGGATCAGGCTATCGAAGCATTTTCACGAATCGGCAGGGAGCTGGAGGTTCTATAGTAAATGTCTGCGGATCTACGCGTACACATTTGAATAGCAGGTTGGTTAATTTCACAGCCGGTTCAAGGTTTAAGGGGTTCAATGTTAAATAGAGGTGATGGCCCATTATCGAAAACTTCAAAGCCTTAACCACAATTTAAAACATAGCCCGAGGCACTCCGGTAGATTTGGAATGCTTGCCGGATATACTACCATTTTCGACACCCCTTCCAGTAGCCGGCTGTGAATACTATAGTAGTATACTAATCGGACTCATAGGTATTAGCAACCTACGGCTAAAAGGAGCCGGTCATTTTATGAAATCGCACCGGATTTTCCGATAATACGTCGCATAAGGCCAATCTGACCGGCATGATAAGCTTCGTGAAAAGCCATCTGTGCAATTCGTTTCAGCTTCTCATCCTCCGGATGGCTTGAGCTTAGCGCATCGGTAAGCATTTTCTGGCTGTGCTCCAATTCCAACTTCAATTCAGAGAGTTGGATGACACTCCACGCTTCCAGCTCTCCTTTCCCTCCTCTTTTATAGATTCGGTATTTATCAGAATCCACAGCCGGTCTGCGATTTAAGAGCGAAAACAAATCATTACGATTTAATAAAATGTGGCCCAGCATCCAATTGATGCAGTTGCCGCCGGATTCCGGCGTTATGAGTGCTTCCTCATCGGTAACATCCGTTGTATTTGCCCTGATACTGCGGTAAATCAGATCAAATTGCGAGCGGATAGGTTCGGCGGGATTGTTAATCATTGTTCCATTTTGTGTTACACAAATATTTTTTTAAAAAAAGCCTACTGAGTTGTCTAATTACTTTATACCTCTTTTTAACGTATAGGTCAATACCCTCACAATATTTATTAGACCGTTGACACTAAATTGCTATCTAAGTAATTGCGTCGATTATTTTAATTATTTGCATTATTCCTTTATATTTTTGGTTATTAAGCACTTTATATCACCCTTCCGTACTTTTAATTGATCCCCACCGGAACAGGCAAAATGGACCAATGTATCACTATGAGATTGTTGATTGCTTTCCGCTAAAATAATCTGACTTTTTTGCCCACTACCAAGGGTATTTTTGCAATTTCTAAGGGGAGTTTGTGTCAATCATGGATTTAATTAATTGTTGCATGTAAATTTGGGATAACCATCAACTTTATCCAAACCATCCGGATAATGTTACATCTTACCTTACTGGAAACCCGTCACTACCGCCCGATCAGCTTTGCGGCTCTTACGGATGTATTTACCTCGGTAAACCGATCAGCCCGATCAACCGGTATGGAATCCCCTTTTTTCCTGGAACAAGTCACATTGGATGAAGACCATCAATTGATCCGCACCCCGCTTGATCCTCCCGATATTAAATATCCGGTTTCGAACCGGGAGCCGGACATCATTTTGGTTCCGGCCTTTAATTATGAAGATATAAAAACATCACTTGAACAAAACACCCCCTGGGTTCCTGTTTTGCGCTCATGGGCACAAAGCGGTTGCGAAATTGCCGGTTTCTGTACAGGAGCATTCCTGCTGGCGGCCGCCGGGTTGCTCGATCAAAAAAAAGCTACCACCCACCTGATGTACATGGACGCTTTTCAACAGCTGTTTCCCCAAGTTCAAACCCGGCCGGACGCAGTGGTTATAGAAGACTCCGGAATATACACCAGTGGTGGTGCCACTTCGAGCTTCCATCTCATGTTACATCTGATCAAAAAATATTGCGGAACCGAAGCGAGTCTGCAGGCTGCCCGAATGTTTGCCATAGACCCGGATCGTAATACACAGTCTTACTTTGGAGATTTCAACAATGGTCATCGGCATTCGGATACGCTTGTAAAGTCCCTGCAAGATTTAATCGACCAGCACTTTGCGGATTGTGATTCGGTAACCGAATTGATGAAACAGCTGCCGGCCAGCCGAAGATCAGTTTACAGGCGGTTCAAAAATGCCACTTCCATGAATCCGCATGAATATCTGCAGAAAGTGAGGATTGATAACGCCCGGAAACTGTTGGAGCAAAGCGATAAAACCGTTTCGGAAATTATGTACGAATGCGGTTACAGCGATGCAAAAACATTTCGTCAGCTTTTTCGGAAAACCGTTGGTATCACACCTAAAAGTTACAGGGGAAAATTCAATCTCATTCAGACGTAAAATTCCGTTTTGAATTCGCTGTATTTCTTTGAACTACAACAAACAGTATCCAATTTGAGCAGGTTGTTGTGCGTTTGAATGAAATATGGACCATGACCTTGCCGAACATATAAAACCTATCCTGGCTCATTCCTCCGAAATTGAATTGGCGATTCTCTATGGATCCGCTGTTTCAGATACCCTCCTGCCTGATAGTGACCTCGATATCGGGGTAGCAGGCCCTTCCGCGCTATCTGCGGAATCAAAAAGCAGGCTCATTGAAGCGCTTGCCCTGGAAACGAGCCGCCCGGTTGATCTGGTCGACCTCCAAACTACGTATGGCACGCTATTGCATCAGATTCTGACCAAAGGCAAGATTATTTACTGTTCCAATCATACCTTGTATGCCGAGTTGATCAAGCGTATGTTATTTAATCAGGCGGACATGATGCCTTATTACTATCGGATTCTTGAAGAGCGGAGAAAGAAATGGATCAACGATTGATAATTGAAAAGCTCGAGTCTTTGCGCCGTTGTATTGACCGGGTTGAACTAAAGTGCCCTGAATCCTACGAGGAGTTAATGGATGATCCCGACCTGCAGGATATTGTATCTGTTAACCTGGAAAGAGCTATTCAGTTATGTGTAGATATCGGATCTCACATTATAGCCGGTTCTGAGTATGGGGCGCCCGTCACAATGGCAGAAACGTTCGATATTTTACACAAAATGGGTCATATTGAGCAGGATTCCGCCAACCATCTGAAAAAAGCTGTTGGTTTTAGAAATATCGCCGTTCATACCTATCAAAAAATCAACTGGGAGATTGTCTTTAATATTTGCCGATACCGCCTGGATGATTTTAAAAACTTTGCCCGTCAAGTAAATACGCTGCTCGGTTAATCATCCGTCACAGCCGCCCCCTTTTATTGGCATTATTGCCCATTGTGCCCGCCTCAATATTTCTACAGTTTAGCGAATCATATTCAATGCAATGAAAGTATAATGACGTAATCATCATTCCACCATCAATCTATCACACGTATGAATAAACTAACCATCATCCCTCACCTTTGGTTTGATCAACAAGCTGAAGAAGCCGTTGAGCTATATACTTCGCTGTTCCCGGATGCATCAACCGGCGATATTGCCCGCTATACCGAAGAAGGCCGGGAGTTTCACGGAATGGAGCCGGGCTCAACCATGACGATTGAATTTAA
>SLQI01000448.1 GCA_007131535.1 Balneolales bacterium
AACAGAGCAAATATTTGATAGTTGTGCAACACGCACTTCAGCCGACGGTTGTACGGCTCCCACAAAGTTATGGGGCTTTAGCCCCGAAATGGTAGATTGATATATATTGAAAATCCTTCCCTGCAGAGATACCTCGGTTTGAAACGAGGGATGGCTGGAATTGTGGTGCAGCAGCGGGAAGATGCGGGGCTAAAGCCCCGCGTTAATATGAGGGGGGATGCGCTTAACCGTTGACTGAAGTCAACGGAAATGGATGGGTGCGAAGCTGATAACAACCAAGGTAATTGACCTGCTACCAGCAACAGACATCGCATTTACCCAAAGCCACCGTCTGGTTGATAAAAAATTTATAATCAAATTCAGGTACATAGCCCATAAAATCCGTTTTAATCCGCGCAGATCCGCGGCTAAAAACTTCTGTCAATGGAACGGATCTCCTCCTTACGTCGTCGTCCGGAATGATCACAGGTGGGAGTATTTATAACTTTTTATACCAATACAAAGCTATCTAATTTTTACACATTAATCTCGACAGGACCAGCCTTGCTACGTATATCGCCCCGCAGACTAAAGAGATTCCACCTCTTCGGAGTCTCCTTTGTCGATGTGATGAGTGTTGCCGTCATAAGTATGGATCAACGTCTTTAACCCTTTGGTTTCACCGGCATTGTTGCGGATAAACTCGACGGTTTCGAGATGGATGGGCTTGCCCCATAAAAAGTACAGATTCTCCAGCGCCCCCGCCTCCAGTGCAGGATTGAGTTCTTGCCCCGTAAAATGATGTTTCAGGTATAGCTCCTGATTTCCCAGGTGGTTGCCGTCCTCAATTGTAATTACCGGGGTGCCGTATAGGCTAAAAGAACTTTTCAGAATCTTTCTGATACGTTCCGGATTGTCTTCGGCGATTACCTGCCTCTTTTCGCCGGTAGCCGGATCGATCTCCTCATTCCACAAATAAACCTGAGCGTCGTGAATAAACTGATCATCAAAAAACTCTTCAATCGCCATTCGGTCGGTGTAATTTTTCCTGATCTCAAAAATTTTCTCCCGTCCTTTTCCGGCCTTACTGTCATAGTTTTGCCACTTGTACGGATCTTTGCTTTCACGAAAATCCGACCCAAACATTCCCCGGTCCCAACGATATTCCAGATCATGATAGAGTTTAAGCCCGAGGTTATACCAGTTCAATGACTTGGTGGAAGGCTGGGTAACCTGGGAGTGGTACCGCGCATATTTTTGATGTTCTTCCGGGGTGATCAAACTCTCATCATACAATCGGCGCATGATATATTCGTGCACATAAGTAGCCCATCCCTCGTTGAGCAGCTTACACCTTTTCTGAAACTCAAAAAACTTACATTGGTCACGAATGGTGGAAATGATGTCTTTCTGCCATTCGGCCAGCTGTTTGGGTGATCGGTTCAGGATATAGCGGAGAATATCATAATCCGGAACCGGCGGGGTTTTTCGCTCCAGAATGCGGATTTCCTTTTTTAGGGTTTCCAGCTCGCTTTTGTCTTCATGGAATTCCCGTTTTTGAATGCTTCGGATGCGTTCGCGCTTCATTTCTATGAGTCGGTTGCGAAGCACTTCTTCATCCTCCTGTTCAGCCAGCAGATCTGCCGGCAGATGCCAGCAAACGGAAAATGCGCTGTCTACAGTCTGCTCGTAGGTCGTAAGGCCGTACTTGCGTTCGTAGTTCTTGAATCGCTGCTCAGCGCTGCGGGCTTCCCGCGCAAGGTCCATATAGTCGGATGCGCTGCGCATATATCTATTTTCCAGGTTAAAGTCTACGTGACCGTATACGTGTGCCATAACCAGGATATTCAGGATATCCGGGTTGGTTTCCACCAAAAAGGCTTTGGGCGGCACCGAATTCCATACGGTCTCATAGGGTATACCGGCACCGTGGTGTTCATAGATGGTTTTCAGCTTGTCATAATCCCGGCCATGACTCCAGTGAGAGAAGTTGGTCGTAAACTTATACGCCATGGATTCGATCATCTTCCGGGCTGATACAATTTCAAACTCGACTTCCGTAGTCGCCAGCCCCAGCTCTTCGGCGAATTTCCGGATGTGATCTTCAATTTTGTTCAGTCTTTGCAGCCGTTCTTTTTTCATGCCTGCCACCGCTCTTTCTTTAAAAACTCTTTTACTGCCGGAAGAATGTGATCCTTGTCTTTAATCACCATACCTAAAAAGGGATGGTTTCGCTCTCCCGCAATTACATTCAACCCTTCAACTTCATAGTTGGTTACGCTTAATGTTTTTTCAAATGCATTTTTCAATCCGGAAGAAAAAGGACGGCCATCAAGGCGGATTTCTCCGTATCCGAGCATGTTTACTTTTACATCATCGATAAGTTTTTTTGCTTCCGACATTGTAGCCTCAACTTCCCAGTCTTCCCCGTCTGAAAAGTGAAAGACATAGACATTCCAGAATTTGGTAGGGTAGTTAGACTCTATCAGGCTGCGAGCCAGTTTATAGGCTTCGGCACACCGGGTACCGCCGGTTTCACCGGTTTTAAAAAACGAATCCTCATCGACAAGCTTGGCCTGGGCATGATGGACAATAAATCGTACCTCGACATGCTCATAGATCTTTTTCAGAAATTCATGTATCCAGAACAGCATGGAGCGGGCCAGATATTTTTTATCGGTAGTCATCGAGGCCGAAACATCCATCATGGCAAAGATGACGGCATTGGAGTGCTGTGTGTACTCTTCACGAACATCCATATACCGCAAATCATCACTGGTAAATATAGGGAAAGGGTCGACTTCATCGTATTGAGCTTCTATTCCATCCTGAATCAATGAAATCGCGCTTCCCAGTTCACCATCAGCTTCACGGAGTGCCGTATAACAAACGAGTTCATCTGCTCCGGTTTCGTCCTTCAGCGTTTCGAGGTAGGCATAGAACCGGCCAATACCCTGGCGGCTGGATTGCTTTTTTTCGAGCAGTACACTGGGGCCGCTTCGTCGAATACCGGAAATACGATACCCGGATACGGCTTCCAGGTGGGCCATGGTTTCCTTTTTGTACAGGTTGGGCAGGCCCAGGTCCTCCAACATAATCTCAATGACTTCCTCGAGATCAACTTCGCTTTCGATATAGTCCTCACCCGGTATGTTGCCCGGTTTACCCGGTTCCTGACCTGAAGCCGGACGACGGCCTATTTCATCACCCTTTTTTCCGTCGCCCTGTCCGAAACCGGCCTGGGTGTCTTCGCCATCATCTTTTCGGTTACCCGGCTTAAAATCAGGGATAACAATCTCCCGGATGGGGATCTTTACCGTCTTTCCGTGTTTTCGGGTGATGATGGAGCTTTCAGAAACGATCTGCTTAATTTTTTTCTTAACCAGATCTTTCTGCTTTTCCCGGTGACGGCGGGCATCCCGCCGTCCCTTTTCTTTATATTCACTTCCGATTCGTACTGCCATAGAGATAACCTTGAAATTCTTTGGAGCTTACCTGCTCAATATTTCAGTTACCTTTTCAATAGCCTCTTTAGCGCATACTTCGCAGAAGCCTCGTTTATGAATCAGGTTCTGATAAATTTGTTCACCCTTTTTCTTTTCCGACTCTTCCCTCGCTTTATCGGTTGAAAGCACCAGATGCAGGTTGCTTTTTGCATCCTCAAGCACTTTGTCTTCAATCGCTTTACGTAGCGGCCGGTAGTCTTCAGGACCAAAAGATTCCTTAGTGTTTTTCAGCTCAAGAATTTCACCCCGGAATATGTCGGCCTCTTTTTCAGATACATGCATAAACTTTTCGACGGCGTGCAGGAATTTATAATCCGGCTCAATAACTTCGCCGGTCACCTGATCCCGCTTGTATCCGGTGCCGGAACTGCGCACATACTTACGCTTGAGCTTACGCGCATATTCGGCCTCCCGAAGGTATTTGTCGAACAAATCATCAATCAGATCTCCGTAGGTTTCCAGATAGGCTTTGGAGACTTCTTCCATTATGATCTGCTCAAATTTTTCCATTACACTTGAACCGTCGCCGGAAGTCAGGCTCTCCATAAAGGAGTCCACCTGTTCGGCTTCATAGCCCATACGGTGACGGAAGACCCCCTTCAATGCTTTTATGGCATTCAGGTGGGTAAGACAGCCTTTTTCGTCGTCAATTTTCGCAAGTGCCTGATTCAGGGCCACAAGGATGTCCCGCGAAGAAACCCCGAACATACCTTCGCGCTCTTCGATATCGTCGGAGGCCTGTCCTTCATTGATTAATGAGCGCAGGTCAACCGGTTGTTGATCCTTGTCGGTCAACTCAGTCAATTCGCCGTTGTAAGCCTCCAGCTTCGTCATTTTATCGACGCCCATATCGGAGGACTTCAGGCGTGTTAGCACGGCAAAAATTGAAGCCAACCGGAAGACCTCCGGGGCGATATGAATCTTGCCGAAATCAAATTCGGATTCCTCTTCGATCAGTTTTTGATAGACCTTGATCTCGTCCTCAACCCGGAGCGGATAGGGGAAGGGTACAGTGTAAATACGGTCGTGAAGGGCTTCATGGGCTCTGTCGGAAGTAAAATCTTTATATCCGGTCAGGTTACAGTGTCCGATAACCACCGTATCTACTGAAATATGCGGGAAGTTACTGCCATAAACCTTGATTTCCTGTTCCTCTGCCACGTTGATAAATACCCAGAGCAGGCGTTCATCAATACCTTTTTTCAAAAACTCCCGGCCTTCGGTGATGCCACGGTTACCACGTTGTAGTGCCCCATCCAGCCAAAAAGCGTTGGGGTGATTGCGTCCGTATTTTGGATTGTTGGTAATACCGATGTTTTCATGGCCGACGAGATCTCCGACGTCCTGTGTTTTTTCATCCGACGGCTCGAATGAACCGATGCCATCCTGAGTTTGGGTGGAAAATCTGAATGGCTCCACCTCAACATTCCACCACATTTGTTTACCGGTTTCCTGGTCGTAATATTCACCGAATTCTTCTGAGAACAGACTTAACCGGCAATGTGGACAAAGTTCACCTTCAATCGGAGGAATCCCCAGTTCATTTTCTATTGGCTCTTCTACACCAAGTTGTTTGGCACGTTCCGAATCCCAATGGTTATGGCGCAGGAAACGCGGAATTACATGCAGCGGGTCTTCATTCATTGGGCAGCCCTTGATTCGGTAAACCGGTCTGTGGTTATATCGTTCAAGAGCTTTGATTACTGTTCGCACAAACGTTGATTTTCCACTTGCCGGCGGACCGACCAGCAAAAGCACTTGTTTGGCGGTTGATGCTTTTTTGGCCCCTGCTTTCAGGTAGTCGGCAATTTCTTCCACAGCACGCTCGGTGCCGTACAGCTCGTCACAAATCAAATGAAACCGGTAACCGGCCTGAAGTATTTCTTTATCGTGATTGGAAAGCTCCGTTTTCCCGGCCTGTTCAAACATCTCCCACAGTCTTGCGGGAGCGGATTGAGCAACCCCAGGATCTTTGCGAACCAAATCCAGATATTCTTTTATCGTAAGGTTTGAAGCTTCTTGTTCCTGTGATTCTTTGCTGCGTTCAACAATTTTATCAAAATCTAATTTCTTTTTCCTCGCCATAGCACTTTAAAGGTGGGTTTAGGTATTGATAGTTAAAACTCTAACCGGCACTCCGGTTATCTGATATTGCTCTCCAAATTGTCTGACAAGCCAACAGTTAACTCTCAGCTTTTCAGATAATTTGGAAGTTTCCTTGATTTCATGGCCTCAATACATGCAGGTTGCATGATGCATACGCAACCTGCGTTAGGCTGTCTTTAGCCGTTATCTTTTTACATTATTGATAACGCAATTTCCAACAGTATGATTTCATGCCCGGTGGCTCAAAACTAAATATATGATAAGACTTTAAAATTGTGTTAGGTGTGAGTCGGGTACATTATTCCGGTGGCAGCGATTTGCTTATGGGATTTGAGGTTGTAGTAACCGGCTTCTGCCTGATTATTGCAATCTTGTTTAAACCCGTATGATGGTGATTATCGGATTTGGCTGTAAACACTGGATCGCAAAATTAAAGAAGCAAGACTCAATGAGAACTACATCCGGTCGCTTACAATTCCCGGTTTTTATAATCCGAATCCACTCTGAAATACTTTCTCCA
>SLQI01000101.1 GCA_007131535.1 Balneolales bacterium
AATCTCGTCCGATGAGGAAACCAGCAGGAAATCGGGGGAATGATACCAGCGCTTGTGAAATTCCTGATCCGCCAGCACCAACAGCGTGTCACCGGGCTGCAGGACGATATCGCCGATCTTTTCGCGAATGCGCTGACCGTTGCGGTGTATGGCCAGTATCACCGCCTCATACTGCCGCCGGAAATCACTTTCCCGCACTTTCTGACCCACCAGCGGGGTGCTTTCGGAAAGTACAATCTCAAACGGCTTAATGCGGTTTGAGTCGTAGTTCTTGATATCAAAATCCAGGTCGTTTATGACCTGCAGGCCGGGTTGTTTCTGCAGTTCTACAATCGTTTCCGGAATGCCGGTGAAAAACAGGCGATCCCCTTCCCGGATGGTGCGGTCGGGCTGCACAGGGGCGATCACCATACCGTTACGCTCTATCTGAAACAAAAACAGTCCCTGCAGATGGCGAAGCCCTGCCTCCTCCACCGTCGTGCCGATATGCGGGAAATCCGGCCTGACTTTCAGCGCCACGACAAATTCGCGGGTATTGTTGCCGAGTTGTACCATGCTGTCCTTATGATCCGGAAGTACCCGCTGAACATACAGCAGCATTACGGAGATACCGATGATCGTCAGCGGAACGCCGACCCAGGCAAAATCGAAAAAACCGAAGCCGGCATAGCCTTTTTCGATCAAAAAACCGTGCACCACCAGGTTGGTACTGGTGCCGATCAGAGTGCAGGTACCGCCGAGAATGGCGGCGTAAGAGAGCGGCAGCAGAAACTTTGAGGGCGACAGGTTCATCCGCCGGCAGAAGTTCTTGATGATCGGGATGAGGACAGCCACAATCGGGGTGTTGTTCATGAAAGCCGAAGCTCCGGCCACCGAAGGCAGCACCCGCAACAGCCGCCGGCGGTCGGAATCGCTGTTGCCTCCCATCATACGGGCGCCGATGGAATTCACAATTCCGGTGGAATGCACCGCCGCGGCCACCACATACAGAAATCCCACCGCCAGCATCCCCTGATTGGAAAACCCCTGAAACGCCTCATGGGTATCAATCACCCCGAAGATCAGCAACAACAACAGAGCGCCGAATACCGCCTTGGCGGTATCCATCCACTCCATGACCAGCACGAGCGTCATGGCAGCTACAACGAGCAGTGTAAACCAGAATTCGAAGGTTTCGATCACGGGGGATTTAATAAGTTAAAGTGTGACGAATAATAAAGCTATGGCATTCAGTTTTACAAAACCTGTTTTATGCTACCCGTTCACCAACTCTTTGTGCTCTTCTTTGGTTTTCGACATATCCCGGAAGCCCACATAGAACTCCTGACAGTCTACATTGTTCGCATCACAAAGCTTACGAAGTCTTGATTTTTTATCATCGGTAAGTTTATCCGTGGTAACAAGCAAGGACTTGACCTCATCATTCCGAAGCAACTTTTTTAACTCCTCATCACCATTATATACCGGAAGCCCCTGTACCAGACTTCCCTGCAGATTAGTATCATCATCTACAAAGGCCACCGGCCGGAATTTGAGACTCTCATTCTGCCTGATTTCACGTAATGACAGCATTCCCCCGTTTCCGGCTCCATACAAAACCACCGGCTCTCCACCCTGCTGTGCGGCAAAAAACTGATTGAGTCCTCTGAACAGCAGACGTATAGCACCGACCAGGAACATAGCCAGCAGAAAATCAATGATATAAACCCCATAGGAGTATAATTCATACCCGGGAACGGCATAAAGTATCAGCACCAAAAACGCTGAGGCCACTACATTCGCCAAAAAAATCCGTATCAGCTCGGGGGTTCCCGCGTGTCGCCAAATCCCCCGGTACAGACCGAAAAGATAATAGACAAACAACTTCACCATAATCACTATGGGTAAGGTCATGTGAAGCTGATTCAGCATAGCTGTAGATACATCGGTCTCAAACCGGATAAAGAATGCTACGATAAAGCATGCCGAAACGATACCCAGATCGGCCAGCAGACCAAAAATAATTTTTTTGTAACGGACGATGAGTTTTAAAACCGGCGGACCGGTTTGTTCTGTGGCATCCTGGCCGTTCTGCTGCTCACCTTTGTAGACCTGTAGCCGTCCGAGAAATATGCCAAAGACCGTAAAAACCACCATTAGCAGAATAAGCATGGCGACGAAAAGGTGAAGTTCCACGAACTGAAAAAGGACACCGAGTCCGCCAAACAGAATACTTATACCGTACAACGAAAGTACGGCTGCCCGCTCGCTCAGCCCCAGAAAAACCAGACGGTGTGAACTGTGGTCCCTTCCGCCCTCCGAAACGCTTCGTCCGGAAATAATCCGGCCGAGGGTCACCAGTGTGGTATCAAATATCGGCACGGCGGTGACGGCGATGGGCAGCAGTAGAATGGATATGGTCCCGGCTGTGCCGACATCATTTTGAAGCAGCAGACCTCCGGCAGCCACCGAATAGCCAAGAAACAGGCTGCCGCAATCCCCCATAAAAATGCGGGCCGGTTTGAAATTGAATATCAGAAACCCCAGAGCCGCTCCGGCAACCGGTGCGAGAAAGAAAATATGGGCCGGGTTACCGATCACGTAAGCAAATATCGCCAGTATCAGCGCGGCTATTCCGGCGATACCGGCTGCCAGTCCGTCCATATTGTCCAGTAAATTGACGGCATTGGTGATCCCGATCACCCACAAAAACGTAAGAGGAATGGAAATCCAAAACGGCGCGCCGGCGAGAAATTGAAATCCACCCAGAATTAATATGCCGGTGGCCATCACCTGAAAAATGAGTTTTGAGATCGGGCGTATGGCAAACAGATCATCGACCAGCCCCGTAACAAACATCACCGAAGCTCCGCCCCATAGCACCCAGTGCCAGGTCTCCTGGGCAAATATAATCGCAGCCAGCGTAGCCGCCGCATAGATGGCAATACCACCCATCAATGCCGTAGGTTTTTCGTGCCAGCGATCAGCCTGCGGACGAGCAACCCATCCCATGTAGCCGGCCAGTTTAATTACCAGCGGGGTGAATACCACCATCGCTGCAAATGCCAGAAAAAAGCCCCACCAGTACTGGCTGTCAATCTGTAAAAACTCCATCATTAAACACTCCGCACATCATAGTTTTAATCAGGACGAAAGGTAAGACTAAAGAAATCTAAATAACAGCGTAAATAGTAAACTGCGGTTTGTATTCTATTTCTAAAAAGAAAAGCCTTCCTCCCGAATCGGAAAGAAGGCTTTTTCAGGCAAACAGTAATAAATCCGTTTACTCTCCTACTACCTTCAACCTGACTTCCTCATGCCGGGCATGTTCGATGACACTTTGCAGTATCTGATCGATGGTGTAGGACGGCTCGTAGCCGATAGCACCGTTGATCTTGGTCAGATCAGGGGTGCGGCGTTCCATATCTTCAAATCCCTTGCCATAAACCTCTTCATAAGGGATATAGTCAATCTCTGAAGAGCTGTCTGTCAGTTCAATGACGCGTTTGGCCAGATCCTCGATGGTAATCTCGCTGTGATTGCCCACGTTGAAAATTTCTCCTTCAGCCGAAGGCGTCTCCATGAGATGACGAACCGCTCTCACGGCGTCGGAAACGTGGGTAAAACTCCGGCTCTGACTGCCGTCGCCGTGCACCGGGATCGGCTCGTTGTTCAGCGCGCGTTCCACGAAACGGGGTATGACCATTCCATACCGCCCGGTCTGTCTGGGCCCTACCGTATTGAAAAAGCGCGTAACCACCACGGGCAGATCTTTTTCATCGTAATAGGCCAGCGCCATAAACTCATCGAGCGCTTTGGAACAGGCATAAGCCCATCGTCGTTTGCTGGAAGCTCCGAGCATCCAGTCTCCATCCTCTTTTAATAACTCGCGGTTTTTTCCGTTCAGAATCTTGCCGTACACCTCTGAAGTGGAAGCAACCAACACTTTTTTATCGTACAGATGAGCCAGCTTCAGTACATGTTCAGTGCCCGAAACATTGGTCGTCAGCGTCTCCACCGGTTGTTCCATAATCAGCTTCACTCCGACGGCAGCCGCCAGGTGGAAGATTTGATCACAGTTGGCCACCAATTGTTCCAACGTATGATAATCTACAATATCGGCAATGGTGCTCTTGAAGTTTTCGTGATCAACCAGATGCTGGATGTTGTCCAGACTGCCGGTTGATAGATTATCAATGATATGAACCTGATGGCCATCACGAATCAATGAATCTGCCAGGTGACTGCCGATGAAGCCGGCGCCTCCGGTTATTAAGTATTTCATGCTAAGTGTTACAGATTGGCGTTCCTGTTTTATATCCCGCTATGTGTTACCCACGTGCCTTTCTTGACTTGGTAAGGCAAAAAAATAAAGGTAATTATTTGGTAATGCAAAATGAAAAAAATACCCGGTTAAATCGTTCGCCGGAACTCCATTACCTGCATTCTAAGCCGCTATTCAATCACAAAGTATCCTGTGAAAACGCCCGCAACAAGGCACGCGAAGTCCAAAACAGCGGTGTGTTCTGTGGATACAGCAGCAATTTAGGAATGAGCGGAACGAAGTTAGTGGCGTATTTCATAGTGACAAGATGTAATGATCTGATTGATCTTTGTAAGCAACCGATGAAAACAATAGAGCAACAGGGCGATAGTACCAAAGGTCTTTATCCACCTCACTACTTCTATACGTAATAATCCTCAAAATGGATCACGATTATTTATGAAATCCGGCAGCATTGATCAAATGTAAGAAACCTCTCATGTGCATACCGGTTTCCTTCGTGTCGTTTCTGCCTACTTTCTACCCACGAGGTGTTGCCGTTGACTATTCAGGGGAGAGAGGGAGTGACAGAGCGAGGGAGGGAGGGAGTGATAGAGAGATGGAGTGAGGGAGAGAGGGAGAGCAAAATTTGCCACTTCCCCGGGGAGCGGGACATGTTAATGGAGCTTGCCGACGCCCGGCTCTCTGCCACTCCGTCCCTCTGTCTCTCCGTCTCTCCGCCTCCTCGCTACTTGCTACAACCCGTGTTTTTACAAATATCTATGGCCTTTTACAAGTTGATTTAAGCCCATCAATATGCTCAAATAAATCGTCATCAATTTTGTTCCACATAGGATCCAGTATTACATCAATACCTTCACGGCGGGCCAGTTTGGCAGCAGGCACAAAGTCACCATCTCCTGATATCAACACTATTCGACTCACTTGTTTTTTTAATGCCAATGTGCTTATATCCAACCCAATCTTAATATCCACACCTTTTTGTTTCGCATCAAGTTTCACATCCTGTTCAGTCAAATCCTTTAAATCAATTTGACCATTCAGAAGTTCTTTGACTTTAGCCGGCTTGATTATCCATTGCTGTACTCCACTCATGTATCCAAGCCTTAATGCTAACTTCCTCTTTTTCTTAAGCTCTTCGAAAAGAGTTTTCCGAAATAGTGCTTCATTCGACCTTCCCAGGTCAATTGCATTACCAGTTACCGGATTATGAAACTTCTTTTCTATAGGCCTGGCATCATAGTAAAAAATCCGGTAGAGACTTTCCTTTTCAGCATGTCCGGTAGCTAACTCATATAAATCTTCAGCTACTTTTTGTGCCGTTTGTTTACCATAAATGCTCTGATATCGTTTTAGGAAAAAGCCTCCATCCACTAAAATAGCAACTCCCTGCATATACACCTCCTTGAAAAAAGTAAGCCCCTGGTTCATGCAGTCCCACTATAAAAAACTCAGATGATTGGGGAGTTGCAAGGCCAGGGGCGCTATAAACTAATAGTTACTTAGAAGGTATAAAATTTCTTAATATATCACAATGAATTAACGCCCGTAGATAACGTTCAATTATTTATCTTGATTTCTATTAACTGAAACACACTTACTGATCTCCCCCTCACTCTATCACTCCGTCCAGGAGAGAGGGAGTGATAGGTGTCAAAATTGCCTCTTCCCCGGAGATCGGGACATATTGACGGAGTTTGCCGATGCTTTGGTCGCAGGCCCGTCTCTCTTTCACTCCCTCTCTCCGTCTCTCCGTCTCTCCGTCTCTCCGTCTCTTCACCGTTTACTGTTCCCCTTCCCCCAATAATTATCTTTTTTTTAATCAGTGTATTTAGTGGA
>SLQI01000490.1 GCA_007131535.1 Balneolales bacterium
CCTGCTCCCTGTTGCGGCTGCGTTCCCTGGAAACCGACGGCTCTACAATTTTCCTGACGTTCGGCGGCCGCGCCGGGTTTTCAGCAATACTGCTTTCTCCGTTGTCTCCCATTTCCGGTTCGGGCAGTTCAAGATCGACTTCTTCAATAGCGTCTTCGAAGTCGAATTCGTCATCCTCAATAATTTCATCATCCGGTCGTGGTTCAGGATGTCGCGGTGATGGAGGCGGGGGTACCGCTGCTCTTTCCTGAACCACCGTGATATCTTCAAATGCAATTACATCTTCATACTCTCTGATATCCTGGTAAACGCGATCAGAATCAAAATAGACAGGTAAATACCGGAACAGAAGGATAGCAAAAACAAGAGTTGCGATCATCGCAATCATTACCTGATTACGATACCCCCGCTCGTCCGTTCTATTTAGGAGCCGGTCGCTTCGCAATAGTCTTTTACTTGTTAGTCACGCCGCTTTACTCAGCCTGTACCGAAGATCTTTTAACTCTTCAGTAAACTGATTGAACGTATAATCAATAAATTCTTCAAGAGATTCAAAGTCTTCCGGAGATATACGCTCTAATATGGAAACGATGGCGTACCCTTTTAGTTTCATCACCCAGCTCCCCGGCCGGATCAGTTTTTCCGTTCCTGTTATGACTATCGGCTGAACCGGGAGTTTATGCTCCCAGGCTACAAGAAAAGCGCCCCGTTTAAACGGCTTAAGTTTCCCGTCCTTTGATCTTGTTCCTTCAGGAAACACCATAACCGGTACTCCGGCTTCAACATACGGTACCATTTTATAAATTGACTTCCTTGCTTCCGGACTTCCCCTGTCGATACTGATGTGGCCGGCCATTTTCAAAATCCACCCGGCAACCGGAATGCGGAATAGCTCTTTTTTTGAGACCCACTTCATTTGCCAGGGCAGCCTGGCCAGCAACGGCATATCAACGAAACTCCGATGATTACCGAGAAAAATACACCCCTCTCCTTTCCGATAGTTTTCCAGACCTTTCATCTCAATTTTCCAGAACGGATTTAAATAGGTAAATGACTGACCGAAAAACATCAGAATGGCGTTGGCCAGCTTTCGATACCGGTCAAATGGATAGGTGAGTACAAAAGTGAATAGTACCAGCGGAAACATCACGAGAAAACTTAACCCGTATACTCCCCAAACAATAGCACTTACAAATTTTGCCATGCTGCACTGATAAACGTTGAAATTACCATGGTAATGAGATCATATAACCGGGATGATTAAAAATTACCACACCCGATTACAATCAAAAAGCCATTCCGGTTAAATAAATACCGGAACCCGTCAAACTGACACTAATCTTTCCTCAAGCTGAACAGGATTCCAACGCAGCTCTTATAAATCCGTTGTGCTGCTCAAGTTTTTTCTCAACTTCCACAAGCGCAAGTCCGGATAGCGCCATCAGCAGTGCCGGTTTCACCCGTCCGCCGGTTTGGTCGAGCAATTCTCCGGCACGCTCATAGGTTACTTCACTGAACAACATAATGATACGGCGTGCCCTCTCCACCAACTTTTTGTTAGTTAGCTGCAGGTCTACCATAACGTTTTCATAAATTTTTCCACGGCGTATCATGGCACCGGTGGTGATCATATTACAGACCAGTTTTTGAGCCGTACCGCTTTTCATTCGGGTGCTGCCCATGATAACCTCCGGGCCTACCGGCATATCAATCATCACATCTACATTCAGATCCGATGTTACCTGGGAAGCGGGAACACAACAAACCATAATGGTTTTCGCCCCGTGTACAGCCGCTTCCTTCAGAGCGCCATGAACATACGGGGTGCGTCCACTGGCCGCCAGACCACATACCACATCCAGTGGACCGATATTTTCTTTACGGACGTCCTCGGCACCGGCCTCCGGGCTATCTTCTGCCCCTTCCTGTGCTTCAAACATCGCATCCTTTCCGCCGGCGATCAAACCTTTGACCTCTTCCGGGTCCGTTCCGAAGGTAGGCGGGCATTCGGCGGCATCCAGCACTCCCAGCCGGCCGCTTGTGCCGGCTCCGAAGTAACGCAGTCGCCCCCCAACTGAAAGAGCGCTGCTTACCAGTTCTATCGCTTCAGCTATTTCATCCGAGCGTTCAGCAACATTAGAGGCAACTTTTCGATCCTCATTATTAATCAGCCTTACGATCTCATCCGCATCGGCGAGATCAATATGCATAGTATCCGGATTGCGCTGTTCGGTATCAAGGTGCTTAAGCACGTTGAACAACGCCGCGTTATCTGTGTTCATAAGTTAAATTACCTGAGTTCAGGAGTGCATCCGTTTGTGCCACCAATTACCAGTATGATTGGTATGTTCAACAGCATGTGGTTTCTGCACACGGTGCTGCTCGTTATCGTTCCATTTGAGCAGTGCAGCGGCGGCAACCGAAGCATGGTCCGGAGTGATGTTAAGAATCTCCTCACCACTAAAGTGTTCCTGTACAAAATGCGTATCGTATTGCGCCTGCCGAAAACCTTCGTGCTCCATTACATAACGGCAGAACGGGATGGTCGTTTCCACCCCGGCTATTTCAAATTCGTCCAGGGCACGGTGCATCCGCCGGATGGCTTCGTCCCGATTCTTGCCCCAGGTTATAAGTTTAGCAATTAGCGGATCATAATCAACGGTAATACGCTGGTGGGTTCTCACCCCTTCATCCACCCGCACCCCCGGACCGGTAACCGGGTTGAAGCGAGTCAGGATACCGGTGCTCGGCATAAATTGTTCAGCCGGGTTTTCTGCGCATATTCGGCATTCAATAGCATGACCGTTTCGGCGAACATCTTCCTGTTTAAACGTAAGCGGTTGGCCTTCAGCGATTCGCAGTTGCCACTCGACCAGGTCCACTCCGGTGATCAACTCCGTAATCGGATGTTCCACCTGCAGCCGGGTATTCATCTCCAGGAAATAGAAATTACGATGTTTATCCACCATGAACTCAATGGTACCGGCTCCGGTATAATTACAAGCCCGTGCTGCCGCTATAGCCGCTTTCGCCATTTCAGCACGAAGCTCATCATCTAAAATAGCGCACGGAGCTTCTTCCACGACTTTCTGATGACGACGCTGAATGGAACATTCCCGGTCAAACAGATGAATGTAATTATCATGCGTATCAGCCAGAATCTGAAATTCAACGTGGCGGGGGGATTCAAGATACTTCTCCACATAGACCCTTTCATCCCCGAAAGCATTGCGCGCCTCGGATTGTGCCGCTTTAATACCGGCTTCAAACGCATCGGGCTTCTCAATGACGCGCATCCCCTTACCCCCTCCACCGGCAGCTGCTTTAATCAGAACCGGGAAACCGATTTCCCCGGCAAACTTTTTGGCGTCAGCGGCATCAGTCAGAGCCTCACGAGTACCGGGCGGATAAGGCACTCCGGCCTGATCCATCATCTCCCGGGCACGCATCTTATCCCCCATGGCCTCAATCGCTTCCGGAGAGGGACCGATAAATGTAACTCCCCTTTCGGCGCACTTTCGGGCAAATGCGGCATTTTCACTGAGAAAACCGTATCCGGGATGGATGGCATCGGCACCCGTCTGCTCGGCGACATCGAGAAGCTTATCCATTTTCAGATAACTCTCCGATGACGCTGCCGGACCGATGCACACCGATTCATCAGCCAGTAATGTATGGGGGCTGATGAAATCCGGTTCCGAATAAACCGCTACAGTTTGAAGCCCCAAATCGCGACAAGTACGAATAATTCTAACTGCAATTTCCCCCCTGTTTGCAATCAGAACTTTGGAAATAGATTTAACCATGGTTTGTAAATAATCGTATTTCGGTATTACGGAATATGTTTATTCAACATTTGTCCCCATAACTGCCATTTATTCTGGTGTTCCTCCACCCAAAAGTCCAGTTGATGAGAGACATTTTTTTGTTTTAATCCTTCACTTAATTTTCCGGCCTGATAATACTCTGTTTCTGTATGGGATGCCACTATCCGGATGTCCAGTTCCTTTAATTTATTTACCCGGTTTGAATTAACGGGATTTGTGATGAAAGTTACCGGGTTATACCGTTCAATTTGTTCATCCACAAAACCGTCCATGAAAGGTCGAATATCATAAACTCCGTTAACTAAAACCAGCTTCTCAAATTTTTCCGGATGGTGCAATGCAAGGTTTAATGCATGTAGCGCACCGGTATCAAATCCGGTAAGTGTTATCCGGTTATAACCTGACTGGTCGGAAATAAAGGGAAAAACCTCTTCACTAATATAGGCCATATATTGCTTATATCGCCGGATACGTACGTCGGTATCTACCTTTTCATTTAATATGCATTCACTGTCGATTGAATCAATACAATAGAGTTGATTAAATCCTTCCGCCAGGGGCCATTGCAGTTCACCCACAATTTCTTGGTTTTCCCAGTCGTAATATCGTTCCTTATTGCCTATAAGGCCGAGCACAGGTTTGCCGGAGTGGCCGAAAGTCAGCATTTCCATATCCCGTCCGAGACTGGGACTCCACCACTCTTCAAATGCTCTCTCTATTTGTTTCTGCTTAATCATGGTTCCCGATCATCCTATATTTGGTTATTAAACCGGAAGGCCTAATCAAAACCAGGGTTTTTGGCCGAGATCAAGGTCAACGGTTTGTATCATTCCGAAAACTAAGGTATTGGTCAAAAGACGGTTTTGGAAACACTTCCTTGATGAAGTCTAAGAATTTTTACCTGATAAAACTACCGTTTTTAATACCGGTTTTCCTGATGTAACAAGATATATGCCCAAACCATCATCAAACAGAGAACGTTCAGTGGGCTACCAACATGACGTCCTTACAGGACGTTTTAATTCACCCATGATCAGATCAAAATACAATCCGTTTTAATCCGTGCAGATCCGCAGCAAAAAAATCTGTCAATGGAAGCTCTTAATCCCGACCATTCGTGCGGCACTTTTGGGAAAGCGACTGATTTATTACCTCGGCTATGTTGTTTAACTTTCATCACATAAAATCCGTGTGCATCCGCGAAAATCCGCGGCAAAAACCATCTGTCAATGAAAGAACACCGCGAGATCATCTTTACAGTGTATTTATTTCACATTACTGTGGACGGGAAGAGGATCGGCGGCCGGTCGGGATTCGCGACGGTCCATAACCGAGTTGTACTTGTGGTAGCGACGCTCTCCAACCGCAATCGTCATCTGCCAAATGATACCGGTGATGGCCAGCCCTCCGGCAAACAGCATTACCGTTTGATTCAAGTTGAGCATTCCGGTTTCCAGCAATATGGACGCCAGAAAGATGGAAAACGAATTGAGAATAGTAAGCAACTGAAACTCTGCACTGAAAACACGTCCCCTGTAGCGATCATCCGACCGTTTCTGTATCAGTACGGTGCTGAAGACCCAGTTGGCTCCTGACCAGCAATGGGCCAGAAAGACGACAAATAATAGCAGCGGCAGAAAATTTATCCAGGAGCTGAGAAAGTAAAACCCACCGGTGGCCATCATCAATAGTCCGGTATATGTTATCCACGTACGATCATCGGGAATAAGCCGGCGACCTGCAATGGGGCCCACTGCCGTACCAAGGCCCCGGGCTGCATAAAGCAGACCCAGCCCGATACTGCCAAGCAGCAAAACCTCCTCAGCAATCAGAATCAGCATGTACACCAGTCCCCCCAGAAACAGATTATAGCTGCCCTTGGCGACAGCCGGCCGCAGCACCTCTTTGTTATTCTTCAGATACCGAAATCCAAGCTTCACCCCTTCCCATGGACCCGGCCGCAGTTCATCTTCCTTATGGGCCGGTATCCGGGTTCGCAGCATAAATACGGTTGCAGCCACATACCCAAGCGCATTGATGATGAACACCATATCCGTTCCAAGTAATTCAGTGGCAAACCCTCCAATGGCCATACCCGTGGTAAAAATGATACTCCAGGTAATATTGGAGAGCACATTGGCCTGCACCAGTTCTTTGGCGGTCGTGATATTGGGAATAGTCGCCTGACGTGCCGGCTCAAAAACAGAGGCAAACATCATCTGAAGAGACGTGATCACATAGAGCAGCCAGATCAATTCCGCAGACTGCACGAA
>SLQI01000359.1 GCA_007131535.1 Balneolales bacterium
TAAAACCATCTTCTATGGATTTGGCTTTTGCGAACATCTCCGACATATCGGTTACCTCGGTGAGGTCGGGCGTGTCATCTGCGCTGATAACCATATTTTCAGCGCCATAGGCATTGCCTTCCTGGCGGCCAAACATCTGATTCATCGTTGACCATCGTATCTCACCCCATTTTTCAACTTCAAGAAGCTTCAAGGCATCACTTTCAGCCGGGTCACTATAATAGCCGAGATGAAACCGGTCGAGTAACCCGATAAGCTCAACCCTGTAGGTTCCCGGTTCGCTGAATTCAATGGTGTGATGATCAGAAGCTTCCTCAAAACCGGAATGACCTCCTGAGACTTCTTGCCATTCTCCATCAACCTGCTCAACCTCCTGCCACTCTACAAAATAGTTTTCACCGGATGCCGGAAGCATTACCTCATTATCTTCCGAACCACCTTCGTTATCGGACTGCCAGATGGTAACGAAACCATCCTCCAGTGCTTCGCCTTCATCGATGATGATCCAGTTGTAATCGTTGATTAAGGTCTGGCGTGCATCTTCGGCTTCTTCGGGATAAAACTGACCGCGGGCACCTAATTCCACATTTTCGGTTACGTCCTGATCAGCCCAACCCATCAGCGTTTTGCCATAGTTTTCGTCGGAGAGTCCGGCATAATCGAGCATTCCACCATAATCATCCGAAATCTCGTTCATAAACCACACACTCTCTATGTTCCAGTCCCCGAGGTTTTGGTCAAAAGCAGAAGCCCTGTAAAACATGCCTCTCATATCTGAAACATTGCCGGTATCCCAGTCGCTCAGATCCTGATTGAATACCGCGGACTCTGCAAACATAATAGCCATACTGGTTACATTGCTAACATCCCAATCGCTTATATCCTGATTAAAAGCCTTCGCCCCAAGAAACATTTGCATCATATTTGTTACGCTTTCGGTATTCCAACCGCTTATGTCCTGGTTGAAAGCTTCAGCTTCTTCAAACATCTGCGACATGTCCTCAACATTTCCGGTATCCCAGCCACCAATATCTTGATCAAAAACTTTGGTCTCCCGAAACATCTCACTCATACCATCCACTTGCTTAGTATCCCAATCACTGATGTCCTGATCAAAAACTTCCGCCTCCATGAACATATTACTCATATCGGTAACATTTTCGGTATTCCATTGGCCAATAGGTTGATCAAAAGCGGCTGTCTGGGCAAACATGTAGTTCATTGCTTCCACATTTCCGGTATCCCAACCACTGATATCCTGATTGAAATTATCAGTAAAAGCAAACATGATCGCCATAGTTTCTACGTTGCCGGTTTCCCAGCCACTGATGTCCTGATTAAATGAATCAGTACTATTAAACATATTACTCATATTCGTCACGTTGCCGGTATCCCAGTCGCCGATATCCTGATTAAAAGCATTTGCCGCCCCAAACATTGAATTCATGTTCTCCACATTTTGGGTATCCCAATCTCCGATATCCTGATTAAATTCATAGGCTCTCAGAAACATCCCACTCATGTTTTCGACATTCTGCGTATCCCAGTGGCCGATATCTCCATTCATCGACTCTGCATCCATAAACATGAAGTCCAGGTTGGTTACCTCCGAAAGATCAGGAGCGTCATCAGCGGTCACATCGAGATTCGCGGCCTCCTCAAAAGCACTCTCCATGGTTGACCACGCAATATCCCCCCACTGCACGACTTCCAGAATTTTTCTCTCATCACCCGGATCAAATTCATACATTCCAAAGTTAATCCGCGTAAAATCCCCGCTGATTTCCACCTGATAGGTGCCGGGTTCACCTAAATCGACGGTGTGCTCATCGGTACCGGTATCACTGCCGCTGTTGCCGCCGGTGACCTCCTGCCATTCGCCGTTTACTTGTTCCACTTCGGCCCATTCGATGTCATAATTTTCCCCCTCTCCGGGAATGGTGATTTGATCATCATCCGATGCGCCCGTGCTGTCGGAAGCCCAGATGGTGATGAAAGGTGCATCCTGTGCCTGTGCCGGGTGGTACCCTGTTATGCAGCAAATCAGTGCAAAGAATACCATAGCCCCGGCTCTTATTTTTGTATAATGAGGATGTAACATAGTCATAAGAAGGTTTTGTTTATGGTTTAGACGGAAGCAGCAAACCACTACGAATGCAGGCCAAACAAACTTCATTGAGAAAGGCGGATATCAGTCACATCCATTCAGATATCATCCCCTGAACCCTGAAAACATACCCCGCAATGTAGCTGCTTAGTTTTCTGTTTAGCAGCGATTAAACTCCTTCAATAAGTCGTACAGTGATATAGACCTGTAGTTGTACTTACCCGATCATTACTTTTGATGTTGTTATTTTATGCGCTTCATATGCCAGCAAACAGACAGCTGTAAAATCCGAAGCCATTTGATTTAAGTGACTCTCTGAAAAGCATACCCCTCTAATAAATATGCGGTAACTCTGGTAATTCTATCATTTTACAATTCCGCTGTCTGATTAATACCACTGAAACGAATATGTAAGAACTGATAATAATCCCTATTAGACTATTACCTATTTCATTTCACCTATTACGAAATATTATAAGTATATGGATCAAACCTATGTAATTTTATTTGTTAGGATAGAAGGGCTTTAAGTAAAAGGTGGAGGCATCGAAGTTCAACTGCCTTTGGTTGAGGTTACAGGCAGTTCAAGACTATAAGGTTGAGTCCACTCCGAAAAGTTTAAACTGAACATTAATACCTAATTTTTTTTTGTACCTATCCCGGAAGGAAGCCGGAGGTACGACGGCTTGCGGGATGACTGCCTAATTTATTTAAGCTCTTATTCAAACCTCACGCCAATTACAGTTGAACCCGCTCCCGGCACATAATTACCACATTTACCCTAATCCCTTAATTACCCAAATCACCAAAAAAAGCTGAATCCTTTGGCCTCATTTTTCGAATGCATAGAGAAACGAGACCGTTAAATAAACCGATACTTCGTTTAACTTTTAGAAGTGTTAAATTGAACGACATACAGGCAGCGCATTAATGCGAAAGATTTCATGAAACTGGACAACGAAGCACAAAAGCAAGAGGAAACAGCTTCCTTCTTTTACCGAAAGTACGTTGAAGGGATGACCCCCCGGCGCATTGGCGAGGAAGTACATGCCGATTCCGCCAAGCTCATCAAGCTGTATAAAGAAGCGGTGAGTTCGAACTCTTCTTCTTATGAGGATGACGAAAAAACCCCGGGGCATATAAAGCTCATGAGGCTCATCAATGCCCTGGGAAATCGGCTTTCGCCCGGCCGCCGGTTGATACTGGCCGCTTCGATTTTTGGTTTCCTGGTTCAAAACCTCATCGCTGCTCCGTTTTCCATTCTGTTGTTGATCTTTTCATTCGCGGGAATCTTGTTTTTACTGGTTGTTGAGCTTCTCGAAAAATTTGACGCCAAACGAGAAATTGACCTGGCCCGTGAAATTCAGCTCGGTTTGCTGCCATCCCCTGAGTTTAAAACCGAGCGGCTGAGCGTGTACTCGTTTGCCAGCACGGCCCGCGAGGTTGGCGGAGACTACGTGGACACCATCCACACCGAGCGTGGCGACTACTACATCATCGCTGATGTCTCCGGCAAAGGACTCTCTGCTTCGCTCTATATGATCCGCCTGCAGGCGCTCTTCCATCTGTTGATCAAGAAAGATCAGCCCGATCCCAAAAATCTGCTGATTGAAATCAACGACTTCATCAAATACGGCCGTTCTGACAAAACCTTCGTCACAGCCTGTGTTGCCCTTGCTCCGGCTGATGGAGGTCCCTTACTCTTTTGCAGAGCCGGACACAACATCCCGCTGTTTTATAACAAGGAAAAAGAGCGATGCAAAGAACTGCGATCACCCGGTATCGCATTGGGAATGGCACCATCCGCCAAATTGGACCAAGCCCTTCAGCAAATGGAACTCAAAATGGATGAGGGGGATATCCTCTTGATGTACACCGACGGCCTGACGGAAGCCCGCAACCCTGAGGGTGAGGAATACGGTGAGAACCGGCTTCTTTCCCTGTTTGAACTTTACAGCGATGCCGGCCCCGGCGCACTGCTCGAAAAAATCCGGGTTTCGCTCGAACAATATATACAGGATGCCGAAATCCCCGATGATATCACCTTTTCCGTTATTTCACGGCCGATTAAGACAACGTATCAATTAACTGAAGGTCAGCACACTGAGCAGGAGTATTGAGACTTACGAGCAGGGAGCAATTAATTTTTACCATGGTGCCCCTGCCACGCCCGGCGAAACTCCCTTAATGTAATTTTCCGACAACGATTTGCCAGAACCTCACTCTTCTTCCTGCTCTGCCATTTCCACCGTTACTTCATAATTAAGTCCGCGCAGCAAACTGATGCACATCAGCAGCATGATGACGGTAAACGGCAACGCCGCAGTAATTGCCATTTTCTGCAAGGCTTCCAGTCCGCCGGCATAAAGAAGAATAGCTGCTGTAGTTGAAATCACCAGTCCCCATATAACTTTCTTAATATCGGGTGGATACAGCTCACCTCCGGAGGTCATCATGGATAAAACGAAGGTAGCCGAGTCGGCTGAGGTGATAAAAAATATCGATAGCAGCACAATGGTGAGGGCATTGAGAAATTGAGTAAGTGGAAACTCATCATAAAGTAAGAACAAACCCACCGAAACATCATCGGCTATTCGATCGGCAATACTGATTCCCTGATTCAGCTCCAGATCAAACCCGGCTCCTCCGAACGTGCTGAACCAGACGAAGGTCAGCAAAACCGGAACGATAAGCGCGCCGGTCACAAACTCACGGATGGTTCGCCCTCGTGAAATACTCGCTACAAACAGCCCGACAAACGGTGCCCAGGCAATCCACCATGCCCAGTAGAAAAGTGTCCAGGTCTGCGTCCATTCATATCCCCGGAATGGATTAGTAGACAGACTCATCGTCAGAAATCCCGAGGCAAATTCGGCAAGGGTCTGTGTAAAGATATTCAGTATAAAAATCGTCGGTCCCATAATCAGCATAAACCCGAGTAGCGTCAATGCCATTACGATATTGGTTTTGCTCAGGATCTGTATGCCTTTGTCTACCCCGCTAAGCGTTGAAATCATAAACAACACTGTTACGATGGCGATTACGATCAGCATAGCCGTATAGTCGGCTTCAAAACCGAAAACCGTTCCCAGCCCTGCTGTGATTTGCATCGCGCCAAGCCCGAGAGATGTTACAATGCCGAATATCGTAGCGAACACTCCCAGAATATCAATCAGATAGCCTACCGGACCATTGATACGTTCGCCGATGAGCGGATAAAAACAACTGGAAATCAACGGAGGCATCCCCCTGCGAAATGAGAAATAGGCTATGCAAAGACTCATGGTGATGTAAATAGCCCACGGTTGAATCCCCCAATGAAAAAAACTGTAGCGCATGGCAAATTGTGCAGCATGTCCACTCTCGGTGTCGATATGCTCGGGGGGATTAAGGTAGTGGCTCATCGGTTCGGCTACGCCCCAGAAGATCAGACCGATTCCCATTCCCGCAGCAAAAAGCATACTGAACCAACCGAAATATGAAAACTGCGGTTTTTCATGTTGTTTACCGAGTTTAATTTTCCCGTACTTGCTGCCCGCCAGATAGAGATTGAATACCAGAAACAGGAATGCCGCCACCAGATAGCTCCAGCCGAACATTTCCAGAATTTGCTCATGGATATACGTAGCAACAGCGAACAACTCATCCGGCCTGACGATCCCCGGCAGGGTAAAGACCAAAACAATGATCAGGGCTATGACGAATACTATGTTATTTTTAAATCGCTCCATCATGAAAACCTAACTCAGGAAATTATTAAAATGGGGTTGTAAGACCGGTATGGCAGGGATTCCGCTGTAGAACCGATAATCTTCTCCATGGTTCGCTTTTTATCGTGTTTACCGATCACAATCAAATCCACCTGATTGCTCAGCGCCCTGCGTGGCAATTGATAGCGCACGGAACCGGTGGTTATCAACGGCTCTATTGATGTATAGTTATCAACGCATTGGTCGGCAATGCGTTTCAGTTTCAGTTCTATCTGCTCCA
>SLQI01000302.1 GCA_007131535.1 Balneolales bacterium
GCCGAATGGTTAGTCGTGCACCGATTTCAGATTTTTCGGGGTGATCCGGGAAGTCATTCGGATCGTAGCCGTTGGTAATAATATGGGAAGGTTCGGAATACAGTCCTGAATAAAGTCGTCTCATGCCGGGAGAAACCACGATTCGCTCATCGGCGTTCTTCCAGACGGCAGCTTCCAGTTTACGGTCAAACCGAATGACAGGGGCTGATCTGGGCAGCAACTGATTGTAGTGGATATCCACCCAGGGGTCGCGAAAATCGGCCAGCCAGCGGTAACGGAGCCGGGTTTTAAGGTAGTGGCCGATCAGATGAGCCGAGTGAGGCGTTCCGGTAGTGATTACCGTTTGGCACCGGTAGCGCTGCATCAGCTCATGAGCGCGAATAATGGCTCCGGGAACCCACCCGAGGCGGGCGTCGGGGACGAAAAGATTGGCGCGCAGCCACGCGGCAATACGGCCTGTCAGACTTGATCCCCCCGATAAACCGGAAACCGGAGCGGCACTGGTTTCGAGAGGCTTGCCGGTCAGCCGCGCATACCACTGCAAAGGCTCAAGTGCATAGGAGTGATAAACCGGCAAATCCGGCGGAACTTCGGATACCAGTTCAGGATCACGGGAGGGGTAGGTGGGGTTGGATACCGTGAGTACGACCGGCCTTATATTGAATTGAGGCAGGTATCTTGCAAATTTCAAAAAGCGCTGGACACCGGCTCCTCCTGCCGGTGGCCAATAGTAGGTTACGAGTAATACACTTTTAACATCAGCATCCGATGACACTTTGCCTCCCGCTCATATACTGGTCAGGTAAATCAGGTTTCGGTATTTGGGCTGCCGGGTTGCCGGTATCTCCATTCCTGATAGATCACCCCGATACCGATCAGCAACAATATGAGGTTGAAAACCCAGGAGAGTTGAGAACCCAGAACATGAGAACGCGGATCCAATCTTAAGGTCAGCTCATGGGAACCTTCAGGAACCTGAAAGCCCCTCAGCAGGAAGTTGGTGCGTTCGATATCAATAGGCTCGCTGTTTAGCCGGGCTTCCCAGCCTGCCGGATAATAGATTTCACTGAGTACCATGAACGCATCCCCGTTCGATGTGATTTCCATACTGATATTCCGGTTGTCGTAACGGGTTACCGTCACCTCGGGGTCGGCGTCGGGGTCGATTGATATTTCATTGTCGGTTTGCAGGATAGCAAGTGAGGCCGGGTCAAAATCAGCCCGGTTCAGAGCGTCAATCGCCTCCCGAGGGGAGTTGGCATATTCAACTTCATCCACAAAAAAGGCCTTGGGCAATACTTCGGTGTTCTCATATACCAGCCCCGCCTGCTGATCCTGATGCACCATCTCTAAAGCAGGGTGCTGCAGCTGCTGCCGGGCAGTGATGTATTTGACATTGAGCATGCTGAGTACCGGCACCGGAGCCCGCTGAGGATCTTCGTCGATTACATAATCAATAAGATCCTGAAAATTCTGAAGTTTCACCCCGGAATAACCCCCGATGGATTCATAGGCATAAGATTCCGGCACAGCATTATTAAACGGATTGTTGCCATGCGGATAGCCCCGGTATAGCCACGGTTCATCGGTTTCGGTGTTTTCCATGATAAAGCGGTCGGCCGAAGTGATTCGGTCTTCGATAACCTCCGTGCGTTCAATATCACCGGGGATGAGGCCGTCTTTTTCAGCATACCGAAGCCCAACTTGTATCAGGTCGACGGCTGTAATCAGCAGGATGCCGGCAACGGCATAGCTGACGGCGAGTTTGCCGGCGAGGGCAGCACCAATTAATCCGGCGGCAATGAGGACAAAAACAAAGAAACGGCGGCTGTCATTGGCGGCTTTTTCTTCGCGTTCCGGAATAATCTGCTGAGTCATGATCTGCTGCACACTTTGTTGAACCTCCTGGCTGTTGGGGTCCACATTGTGCTGCTGGGCAAGCTGCATGGCAATTTGCTGCCGCTCCCCCTCTTTCTCGAAGCTGAGGATCTGGCCGGAACCCAGGGCGAATATCAGGGCAAAGGCAAGAACAATGCCGCCGGGGGCATAAAAGGCTTTCAGGTTGAGTTGTCTGTTCTGGTATTGCTCATAGAGCCATTGCAGGCCGTAGAGAGCTACGACAGCAAAACAGAAAACCGTTACCATCAACCACATCTCAGGAACCCGGAATCGGTTGAAAAGAGGAAAGTAGTTGAAAAACAGCAGATTAAACCACTCAAGATATTTGCCAAATGAAAACAGGATGGTGAGCATGCCGGTTCCGAGAAAAACATACATCACCCGGGAGCGAACGTGGAACAGAGCAATCAGTACCAGCAGAATGGTGACGGCTCCGAAGTAATGCGGTCCACTGGTAAAAGCTTTGGGTCCCCAATAGGTTCCTTCGCCCGATGCCCCACCGAAAGATTCGGGTATTATCAAAGTTAACAACTCGGATGGTCCTTGCGACCAGGCAAAAGCGTAATCGGGATCCAGACCGTCGCCGCCTCTGTTTTGTTCGGCTGCTATTTCGGAACCGCCGCGGGTGCTGTAAGGAGAATATTCAAAGGTGCTCCAATAAGGTTGAATGTTGGCACCGAGAGCAAGAATTGCCGCGGCAGCAATAAATGCGGTTTTTTTACTGAACGGTGCGACATCCGATGAGCGCCAGGCCTGAACGAGATCGAAAATCCACCATATCAAAAACAGGAAAAAGAAAAAGTAGAGGACCTGAGGGTGGTTGGCACGCAGGACAAGGGTGGTGGCCAGAGCCAGGGCAAAAAAACCGAGCCAGATCCGGTTGGATCGGGTGATGGTCCAGTAGCCGACCAGCATCCAGGGAATGAAGGAGTAGGTCAGAAATTTGGTGTTATGTCCTGCCCCGATGATGATCGGAATGTATGTAGTAAATGCGACGATAACGCTGCCGACTGCCGCTATAAGCGGGCGAAAACCCATCAGCCATAAGAAAAGGTAGGATCCCCCCAGTAAAACCCAGAAAGGCGCGGCGGGGAAGATGGGGCGGAGGCTGTCATACAGGAGTGTGTCCAGATGAGGAACGGCCTTATGGTAGGTAACCATGTAGGAAGGCATGCCGGCAAACATGCTGGTAACCCACAATGGCTCTTCACCGTAGGTCTCCCGGTGTTCTATGGCAGATTCCGCGCCGGCTCTCCACTGGAGCGTATCATGGGCAAAATACTGGTAGCCGCCGAGGATGGTTTCATGGAACATCAATACCGGCAGCATGAACAGAAATACCAGTAGGATGGTATGCTGCCTGCTTTGCGATAAATTTGCCCAGTGGTCGGTAGGTAGAGAAGGTTGTTTTTCGCTTTTACGCCGCTTTTTTTTCGCCATCATTCGATAACTCTTGGTACCCGGAAGTAGTCGCTATCCGCATCGGGAGCATTTTTCAGAGCCTCTTCATGATCCACCGGTGATTTGGCTTTGTCTTCCCGGAGGGGTGTGGTGAGTTCGGTAACGTGTTCAAGCGGAGGGACATCGGAGGTATCCAGTTGCCCCAGAAGTTCCATATAGTCGAGGATATTGTTCATATCTTTGCGGAGCTGTTCGGCTTCGTTGTCGGTGAGTCGAAGCCGGGCGAGATCCGCCATGTACAGGACGTCATTTTTCGATACGGACATATAATTGATTAGATTTTAGATATTTTGCATCAAAATAAATAATAAAAACGGACAATCGGCAAGACTATTAAGAGGCGTTGTATAACTTACATTTTCGTGCCGGAATATTGTGAACCACACAGATAATGCAATATGTAACGGTTTCAATAATTCTCCGGTTTTGAATATGACCAAAATTTCATGCGTTGCAAGATAACCTCATGAGCAAGATACTTAGAGTTTTCTTACCGACGCTAATGAGTCAATTCTGATCAGGAATTGTTAGCATGCGCTGTTCCGCCGCCGGAATTTACAAATTTTGTGCTGTAATCCGTAACATACGAAGTGTTTGCCTGTATTTGAAGTAGAATCCGAAGGCATTGAATATGGAATTCCTCATCCCAAACGTTGGGAAAGCCATTACCTCAATGAATAATAAAGGTGGAGTTTAAGCTATTGAGCAGCCCCGATTTCAGAATAGATTTTCAACGGAAAAAGTAAATGAGTAGTTTTCCCGTAAGGTTTATCAAATTAAGTGATGCCTCTAAATAAAAACATAAAAGCTTTCGTTCCGATCATCCAAATTATGTTCATTAATTCACAGTACACTCCGCTTTTTGGGCTTTCGAGCGCCCTCATCTTGACGTTTTCACAGGGGCACATTGAGTTTTCGTACAAACATTAAAGTAAGCATGCCCAAGCGTATTATATGGTAAAAGCAAGTGTAAAAGTATTAAATGAAGCCGGGTTACACGCCAGGCCGGCCTCGGAACTGGTGAAAGTCGCTTCAAAGTATAAATGTGACTTCAATATACATTTTTATGGGTACCGGGTGAACGGGAAAAGTATTCTGGGTGTGCTGACATTGGCCGCCGAACACGGAAGTGAACTGGAACTTGAATTTGACGGGGAGGATGAAGCAGAAGCTAAAGAGGCCATTACGGAGTTATTTGAGAATAAATTTAATGTGGTAAGTAACTGATCCTCTGATGAAAGAGCTTGTATCTGACGGAAAGGAAATTGTTTTAAAAGGCATTTCGGCTGTTTCGGGTATTACCTCAGGAAAGGTGGTTAAACTCGACCGCAGTTCTGTATTTCACCAACTCGGCTCGGATAAAGCTAAGTCAAAATCCCCCGAAATTGAGATGAAAAGAGTAGACGAGGCGGTAAGCCATGTTGATGGCGAGCTGGTACGTCTCTCGCGTTTTGCCGACCGGCACAGCAGTGACTCGACCAATGATATTCTGTTGTTTCAGCAGGAGATTTTGCACGATCCGGATTTGCAGAAGCTTATCAAGGAGTTGATCAATGAAAAAAAACTTGCCGCTGACCACGCCGTCTACGAAGCATTCGATTTTTACATTGAAAGACTCAAAACCAACGGCGGCTCCTTTTTTAAATCGCGGATTATTGATCTCCGGGATATCCGGAACCGTGTAGTCCGGGCTATACATCAACGTGATGTGAGTCATCAGTTTACCGATGACGCAATTGTAGTGGCAGATGAATTTAGTCCGGCAGAAATCATCATGCTGGCCCGCCACAAAGTGCGGGGGGTGGTCAGTGATTACGGAGGGCTGACCTCACATGCCAGTATCGTGGCCGGTTCGATGGGTGTGCCTATGGTTATTAATACCCGCAGTGTCAGCCGGGTGGCGAATAACGGGGATATCATTATCGTCGACGGTGATCAGGGAAAGATTATCGTTAATCCCGGTCAGGAGACGGTCAGTCACTATGAGGCGGCTTTATCCGAGCAAGAGGAGACCAGAGACCGGCTTAAAGAAATCATTGAGAAACCCAATGTCACCCAGTGTGGCCGGGCGTTTACGCTTCGTGCGAATGTTGAGTTTGAAGAAGAGATATTACGTGTAAAAGAGGTTAATGCTGAAGGGATCGGTCTGCTACGGACTGAATCGTTTTTTTTGTCCGAATCGGAAGAGGAAATTGATGTTGAAGCGCAGCTTCGTTTTTACCGCAAAGCCCTTGAAGGCAGCGGTGGTCACCCGGTAACCATACGTCTGCTCGATGTTGGCGGTGATAAAGTACTGGAGCCTGATGCCAAGGAAGCCAACCCGTTTCTGGGATGGCGTGGAGTCCGGGTTTTGCTGGATCGGCGTGATCTTCTGCGGGCTCAGCTGGAAGCAATATTGCGCGCATCGGCCGAATTTCCAGGGCAGATCCGGATATTGGTGCCTATGGTCAGCAGTTTGGAGGAACTGGTGGAAGTGCGAACCGAGATCGACCGCATGTACAATTTACTTCAGTACCGCAACTGCAATGTGGGAAACGAGGTGGAAGTGGGCGTGATGGTAGAAGTACCTTCGGTAGCGATCCAGGCGGATCTGTTTGCTCGACACTCCGACTTTTTGAGTATCGGGACTAACGACCTCACCCAGTTTTTGCTGGCTGTGGATCGCGGCAACTCCAGAATTTCCAACTTATTCCGACAACTGCATCCGGCGGTGTGGAAAATGATCGCCAATA
>SLQI01000043.1 GCA_007131535.1 Balneolales bacterium
GTTTTGTTTTTATTCTTATTATTTCCCGGACGCGCCGATGCGCAGCTTGTAGATGTTGGAAGCTTTCTGAAGGGGGGTGTAGAAGATGGAGAAAAAATCATTAATGAATATCTAACACCTTTTGGAGCAGGTTTTGGTGCAAATCTCAACACCGGATGGACAAATACCGCTCCCGTTCACGGTACATTGGGTTTCAGTTTAAATATCAGAACAGGAGTATCTTTAGTTCCGGATTTTGATCGTGAGTTTGATCTGGCAGAAATGGAGTTTAATAATCTGCAATTCGTTGATCCTGCAGAAAACACTCTATCCCCTACTGTTTCTGGCGATGACGCTTCTGGTCCGGAAATGAAAATTATGTTAGAGGACGAGGCATTTACTCAATCAATTGAGGCAGGTCGCTTTAACATGCCTCAGGGAGTAGGATATCCTTACGTTCCAACTCCTATGATTCAGGCAAATGTTGGCATTATTAGGGATACAGAGATTGCGTTACGTTATCTTCCACCAATTAAGTCAAGTGTGGCCGACCTGGAGATGGATCTATTCGGTGGTGGCGTTAAGCATGAACTCAATCAGTATGTACCTGGTGGTGGTCTGTGGCCAGTAACTATAACCCTAATGGGTGGGTTCACCCAAATGAATGCATCTTTTGACGGATTTTCTTTAACGCCGGATGATTATTCCGGAGACCCTTACGTTCCGGATAACATAGCTCCGGATGAATGGGATGATCAACAACTCTCATTATCTACAACCGCTTGGAATGCCAATATTCTGGTTGGACGCAATTTACCCTTAATTTCTGCCTATGCCGGATTGGGATTCGAATCCTCTAATCTGAATTTATTAACTGAAGGCAACTATCCAATTATAAAGCCGGCACCTGAGCGAGAATCAAATACAGAGATAGAATCGCAGTCAAATCCAATAGAAATTGATATAGACGGCAAAAACGAACTACGGGCACTTGCCGGAGTTCGCCTCAGGTTCTTCGGAGTTCTGCATTTTACGGCCGAGTATACCTATGCCGATTATCAGGTGTTGAATGTTGGTTTGGGGGTAGGAATACGGTAAACCCTACCCGCTTCAAATTAGAATTTAAACCTTCCCGGACCCCTGTTCCGGGGAGGTTTTTTTGTTTACACAACTTCGCCGGAATGTTTTATGGGGATTTTGTAAGTTTACCGTCCGCATCAGTTTTATAATTGGTTACGTTATCGAATTTCATTTGTTTATAAAGGGACTCCATTGACCTGAAGTAAATCCGGGGGTTATTTTCAGCGAATATGTTTACCATCCGGAAAAATCAACATTAATATTACCTTTGCTTTTGATTTTGAGCTTTTTGTTACGGATCGTTTTTAATCAACAGTATTTCAGTAAATCACTTATAGTATTTTCCATACATAAATCTATATGGCAGAAGAAACCACACTTCTCCCCCGTCCGGATTTCACCCGCACTGTTCCCATCGATAAAGTCGGTGTAGAAGAACGGGTAGACCGGCTGAATAAACGGAGCATCAAAACCGAATCGAAATTTTGGGCGCTCAAACTGGCCCTCAATATGGTAGACCTTACCACTCTCGAAGGCATGGACACCCCGGGCAAAGTGCGCCAGATGTGCTACAAGGCCATGCATCCCCATCCGGACCCGGATATTCCTGCGGTAGCTGCCGTTTGTGTCTACCCGAATTTGGTGCGGGTAGCCCGGGAAACTGTGGGTGATTCAGGCGTAAATGTTGCCAGTGTGGCAACTGGTTTTCCGAGCGGAATGTATACCCTCGAAAGCCGTCTGGAAGACACCCGCTATGCGGTAGAAGAAGGTGCTGATGAAATAGACATGGTCATCTCCCGCTGGGCTTTTCTGAAAGGAGAATACAACCGGGTCTTTGATGAAATCGCCGCCGTTAAAGAAGCGTGCGGGGAAGCCCACCTGAAAGTTATACTGGAAACCGGCGAACTGGAAACGTATGAAAACGTACGCAAAGCAAGTGATATCGCCATGTACGCCGGTGCCGACTTCATCAAAACTTCTACCGGCAAAGTGAAACCGGCGGCAACCCAGCCGGTAACGCTGGTGATGCTGGAAGCTATCCGGGATTTTTACTATGCCACCGGTAAGAAGATAGGTATGAAACCTGCCGGAGGTATCCGGGACTCCAAAACCGCCCTTCGATATCTGATTCTGGTTAATGAAACCCTGGGCGGCGACTGGCTGAACCCTCATCTGTTTCGCTTCGGGGCCAGCTCTCTGGCCAACGACCTGCTGATGCAAATCATTAAGCAGCAGACGGGTAATTATCAATCCGCAGATTATTTCACGATCGACTAAAAGTACTATGCTGGAAGAAAAGCAATTAGAAAAACGAGCCGGCAATCTGATATTCAGAAATGTATGGGACTACGACCCGGCACCCGAAAAGCCCGATCACGTACGCCTGAAAGAAAAGTACGATCTGTTTATCAACGGGGAGTTCACACCTCCCGAAGAAGGCCGGTACTTTGAATCCGTCAACCCGGCCAACGAACAGAAACTTGCCGAGGTGGCAGAAGCCACCAAACCCGATATCGACAAAGCGGTTGAGGCGGCACGCAACGCTTACAACCGGACATGGGGCAAACTCTCCGGACGTGAACGGGGTAAATACATTTACCGGATCGCCCGCATGTTACAGGAGCGGGCTCGCGAGTTCGCTATTCTCGAGTCTATGGACGGCGGCAAGCCCATCCGGGAATCCCGTGATGCTGATATCCCACTTGTGGCTGCTTATTTTTTCTACTACGCCGGCTGGGCCGACAAACTGCAATATGCCACTCCCGGAATGCAGCCCAGGCCTTACGGTGTAGCCGGGCAGATCATCCCCTGGAATTTCCCGATGTTGATGGCGGCCTGGAAAATCGCGCCGGCTCTGGCGACCGGTAATACCGTGGTACTTAAATCCGCGGAAACCACTCCGATTACGGCCTATAAGCTTGCTGAAATTATCCAGGATTCCGGCCTGCCGCCGGGCACCGTCAATATTGTTTCCGGTGCCGGTGAAACCGGTGTCGAAATTGTCAATCATCCGGATATTGATAAAGTTGCTTTTACCGGATCAACCGAGGTAGGCAAGCTCATCCAGAAATCACTTGCCGGAACCCGAAAAGGATATACGCTGGAGTTGGGGGGCAAAGCCGCCAACATCGTATTCGAAGATGCCGCCATTGATCAAGCCGTAGAAGGCATCGTCAACGGAATTTTCTTTAATCAAGGACATGTCTGCTGCGCCGGCTCACGCCTGCTGGTTCAGGAAGGTGTTGCCGACATGGTGTATCATAAATTAAAAGACCGGATCGAAACGCTTGTTGTAGGGGATCCGCTGGATAAAAACACCGACATCGGAGCCATCAACTCCAAAGCCCAGCTCGAACGCATCAACAAATTCATAGAAAAAGGCCTGGAAGAAGGCGGTGAAATGCACCAGAGTTCAGCGAATGTTCCATCAAATGGCTACTGGTGCAAACCGACCCTTTTCCGGAATGTATCTCAGTCCCACTCGATTGTACAAAGCGAAATATTCGGACCAGTTCTTGCGATCCAGACTTTCCGGACCCCGAAAGAAGCCGTCGAGAAAGCGAACAATACTCCGTACGGACTTTCCGGAGGAATCTGGACGGATAAAGGATCAAAGATATTTCAGGTGGGCCAACACATTCGCGCCGGAGTGGTCTGGGCCAATACCTTCAACAAATTTGATCCCACTTCACCTTTCGGCGGATACAAAGAAAGCGGTATCGGCCGGGAAGGCGGCCTGCACGGGCTGCTGCCCTATCTAAAATTGAATTAAGGTTCTTCCTGATCAATCACCAAGATTACACAATCACTTTTTCCTACTATGGCTAAGCGACTGGATGTTTTAAAAACATATAAAATGTACACGGGCGGTAAGTTCATCCGCTCGGAATCCGGCAGATACTTTGTCACTGAAAACAAACAAGGCAAGGAACTGGCAAATGTTTGCCGGGCAAGTCGTAAAGATGTACGGGATGCCGTCAAAACCGCACGGGGTGCCTGGGGAGACTGGGCGGCGCGCAGCCCGTTCAACCGCGGGCAGATTCTCTACCGCATCGCCGAAGTTCTCGAAGGGCGTAAAGAACAATTCCGCCATGAACTCATGCAATACGGCATCCAGCATAAAAAAGCCGAAACGGAAGTCGAAGCCACTATCGACCGGCTGGTTTATTATGCGGGATGGTCGGATAAATACGGACAGGTTTTCAGTTCGGTTAACCCGGTTGCTTCATCGCATTTTAACTTTTCCATGCCGGAGCCAACCGGTGTTGTAGCCATTGTGGCCCCGGATGACAGTCCGCTGTTGGGTCTTGTTTCGGTACTGGCACCGGTAATAACCGGGGGTAATACCGCGGTAGTCCTGAGCTCTGAAACCTACCCCCTGCCGGCGGCTTCATTTGCCGAAGTACTGCATTCCTCCGATGTACCGGGGGGTGTCGTTAATTTACTCACCGGCTATCGCACCGAATTGCTCGAACACCTGAGCCGGCACATGGACGTCAACGCCATGTATTACACCGACGGAGATGAAGACGCCCAAAAAATGATCCAGGAACATGCCTCCCTTAATGTTAAGCGGGTGGTGTTTGATCATCCCAAGGATTGGACTTCCGAAAATCTGGAACATCCTTATACAATTCTCGATTTTCAGGAAATTAAAACCACATGGCATCCCGTTGGGTATTAAACAGCTTTAACCCCGTTTACCTAACTTTTAAAAATCAGACCGATTCCATGAGCAGTTATTTTAAAAATGCTGTCGGCGGAGCCATGATGTTTCTGTTGCTTGCGGGCTGCGGTACTACCGACGAAATACCGGAAGCAGATCAGCCGGACCCCGATACAGAAGAAGCCGTTGCAGATGAGCCGGCTGAACGAGACCTGGATGATATTTTTGCAGATCCGGAGGAGGAAAAGGAAGAAGTTAAGAAAGAAGTTCCTCAACCTAAGGTCGATATTGATTTTCGTTCCTACCGCAGCTCATTAAGGGATCAATATGCCAAAGTTCAAACATCTGTACCCGAGGTTTACCTCGAAGTAGAAGAGGAGGAGGAGCGGGAAATCAGCAATTCGGGATTTCGTGTACAAATTGCTTCAACGCGGGATGTAAATAAAGCAGATGAAATTGAAGCTCGGTTTAAAGAGTGGGCTGAAGAGATGGACTTTGAAGTTATGCCGGAAGTATACATAATCTTCCGTCAGCCCAACTACCGGGTACAGGTGGGAGATTTTCTCAGAAGACCCGACGCGCTTAGATTTTCAGAAATTGTTCGCCAGGAATTTGACGATGCCTGGGTGATACGAGACCGCATCAATCCCCGCATCATATTACAAACTTCTGAAGAAAAGGAAGATGTAAGGTATGATGAGCTTCTGGACAAACTGGAAGAAGAAGAGCTTGATGAAGCTGATGATCATACGGACGTCGATGAAGTCGACTCTCGGCATGACCCCGTAGATTAACTCCAAATTCTTATTGCGCCATACCTTACAGGCAATTGGGCATTAGCAGGCTAAGCCGAATTCAGAAAATACACAACAGGAAATACCTTCTACAGGAGCTGAATTCTTCATGATTTATATCATATTAGCATCCGCCAGTCCGCGGCGTCATGCGTTAATGGAGCAAATCAATCTAAAGTGTAGCATACACCCGGCTGATATTGATGAAAATGAGACGCCCTGGTCTTCCCCCGACCGCTATACTCTTGAGCTTTCCGGCCGAAAAGCACAGGCCGTTGCCAAACATTATTCGAACCATCTGATTATTGCTGCCGATACGGTTGTATCTCTGGATGACCGGCTGCTAAATAAGCCGGATAATCCTCAACATGCTTTTGAGTATCTGAAAACGCTTAGCGGGCGAACGCATCAGGTTACAACCGGGGTAACACTGGTTGATAGCGGCGAGCAAAAACAACAACAGTTCGCCGTTACCACAGATGTCACCTTCGACCAGTTATCGGAAGAAGACATCCACAGCTATATTGCCACCGGGAGCCCTATGGATAAAGCCGGCGCCTA
>SLQI01000333.1 GCA_007131535.1 Balneolales bacterium
ACGAGGATCACCCACCACCCAACATCCCGAGGCAAAACCGATGAACCTGCTATAAGTGGCCGCCGAGGGATGTACGGGAAAGTGACGGCCATCTACGACGCGAGGACGCGTGGTGATAATGGGCCGGTGCGGGGACGCACTCGGCCGGCGTATAGGTTTTTTATGCAGGTTTATGTCACCTTTTCAACAATACCACCGAAGGTGGGATTAGGATCTCGGGATGACATGGTTGCTGGGGAGAGATAGCGCGGCTTCGCCGCGCGAAAAAAGTCTTAATTGTGTTTCATTTTCCTGGGAAAACAAAATTTTAAGTAAAAGTTGTGCAACACGCACTGAAGTCAACGGAAATGGATGATTACGAAGTTACCATAACTTACTTCGGTTATTCCTTCCATTACTATTTTTGCTATTTTTCTAAGTAATTGTAGCCATCAACCCTTTTCCCGGTCATCTTGCAGCTATTGCCGAATATGAGCGATACCTTGCTTGACGACCTCTGACAAAACTTCGATCGTGTTTATATGGGTGCGCACTGAGAGTACTGCCACCCTCAGCATATATTTCCCGTCAATACGGGTTGATGAAAGGTATACTCTGCCGTCGTCAAGTATATACTGATGGAGCCTCTGGTTGCACTCTTCGGGGTCACCATCCTTCGGAAGATATCGGAACAGGGTTACACTCAGGTCAGGTTCGGGACCCGTCTCAATGTCTTTGATAGCCGCCAGTTTTTCACGGGCGTACCGGGCAAGCAAATACTTTTCCTTCAGCGCCGACCGGAAAGCTGATATCCCGTGTAACTTCAAAGGCAGCCACATGCGCAAGCCCCTGAAATGCTTGCTTAATTCAGGCGATGTATCTGCCGGGGAGAGAACGGTTTGCCGCTCCTGAATATCCTGCATATAACTGGCTTCGTAACTATAGGCCCCGGCCATCAGCCTTTCATCTTTGAGTATTACAGCTCCGATTCCATACGGCAGGAACAAGCCTTTATGGGGATCCAATACTACAGAATCCGAAAGCTGAATGCCGTCAAACATCGGCTTTAGTTCATCAACCAGTAAGAAAAAACCTCCGTAAGCCGCATCTACATGAAACCAAAGTCCGAATTTTTCGGCGAGATCTCCCTGTCTCCGGAGCGGGTCAACGGCGCCGGTATCAGTCGTGCCGGCTGTACCTACTATCATCCAGGGCTTCAACCCGGCCCGCATATCTTCTTTGATGGCCTCTTCAAGTGCGTCGGTATCCATCCGGAATTTTTCATCCACCGGGATGAAACGCTGCGTTGCAACGGCCATACCGGCAATTCTCAGCGCTCGGTCGATGCAATGATGGGTCTGACCGGATACATATACCACCGTTTTTTCATAGTCGACCGGATGGAGCCCGACCGCCTCCCGCGCGGTAATGATCGCCGTCAGGTTTGCTATGCTGCCTCCCGAGGCAAGATATCCTCCGGCAGTATCGGGATAGCCTGTAAGATCGGCCATCCATCGAATCAGCCTTCGTTCAATATTGACCGCCCCCGGCGAAGTATAGTGGACGCCGGCATAGCGATTGGTAACCGCGGCCAGATAATCTCCCAGGGCCGAGGTAAACAGCCCGCCACCCGGAATGTAGCCGATATGCCCGCCGGATGCTGTATTGATGCCCGGCCGGTCGGTTGTTTTCCTCAACTCTTTCAAAATCGGATCGAGATCGGCAGGCTCCTCGTCGAACTCGGTATCCAGAACCTCACCGGCCGTCTGATAATCCGGTATATAGGTTTTTGCTTCCGGAAGCTCACGGTAAAAAGCTTCAGCGTAGGCCTCCACCTGCCGGCTGAGCTGCCGGCGCTGAGGCTCTTCCGGCTCGAGTTCCCTGGCTTGTTGCTCGAGTTCTTTTAATTGATCCAGCATGGAGTATTACTTCACCGCTATTGCGGAAATTTCGATATCAACATCCCCCGGCAGCCGGCTTACTTCCACCGTTTCCCGGGCGGGTGCGGGGTGATCAAAATACTCAGAATACTGTTGATTCATATCATCAAAATGGTCGAGATTGGTCAGATAGACTGAAGTTTTGACCACATTGTTCAAATCCATTCCGGCTTCTATCAGTACAGCTTCAAGGTTATCCAATACAAGACGGGTCTGCGCTGTGATGTCACCATCGATAATTTCTCCGGTTTCAGGGTCCATCGGGATCTGGCCCGAAAGAAACAGCATATCTCCGTAAAGAATAGCCTGGCTGTAGGGTCCGATGGCCTCCGGAGCATGTTCACTGCTGATTTCAGTGATACCGGTGGAAGAGTCGTCTGTCTGGCAGCCTGCCACAATAATAATCACCGGTAAGATAAAAAGCAGAAATCGCTTCATGATATTCCCTTACATTTGTTAAAGAAGATGCGTTAATCAAAATCAGGTTGAGGCCGGATCCGGTGAACCTTTTTTCTACCTGCTATAATAGGATTGCCCTCCATCGAAGCCCGGACCGCAAATCCCTATACATCAGAAGCTTTAACCGGCAGGGTAATGATAAATTCGGTGAATTTCTCAGGCTCCGATTCGACTTTAATATCCCCGCGATGTTCCTGAACGATGATATCATAACTGATCGATAGCCCAAGGCCGGTGCCCTCACCGGTGGGTTTGGTCGTATAAAAGGGGTTGAAAATATTCTCTTTTATTTCCTCCGGAATACCCGTGCCGTTATCCCTGATGCGGATTTCCACTTCCCGTTCATTTTTCAGACGGGTAGAGGTAACAACTTCCGGTTGATAATCGGAATTGACATTTTGCACCTTTTTCTCATTCGCCGCATACAAGGCATTATTGAAAATGTTCAACAACACCCGACCGATGTTTTGCTGTACCACTTCAACTTCCGGTACGGACTCGTCGAGTTCGGTTTTCATTTCGATGTTGAAATTGCGATCCTGTGCCCGCATACCATGGTAAGAGAGGTTAAAATATTCGCTGACCAGCTCATTGATATCGGTTGCCATACGCTCCCCGGATTCCCCTCTGGAGTGGAGCAACATATTATTGACGATATTGTTGGCGCGGCTACCGTGTTCGTTGATTTTCGTCAGATTTAGTTTAATGTCATTGGTCAGATCGACAATATAATCTGAGCTATCTTGATTCAGTTTATCGCGTTCAGCTGCCAGTTCCTCCATGAGTTCGGTGATCATTTCGGCTGCCGAATCCGAGAAGTTGTTGATAAAGTTCAGCGGGTTGCGGATTTCATGGGCAATACCGGCCGTTAATGAACCCAGGGAAGCCAGTTTTTCTTTTACGATCAGCTCATCCTGCATTTCCTGAAGTTGTTCCAGGGTATTATTGAGCTGATCATTTTTCTCTTTAATCTCCTGATAAGCCTGAAAAAGCTTCTGTTCCTGACTGCGCAGGCGGATCAAGTTTTTAACTCTGGTCAGCAGTTCATCGGCATTAAACGGTTTCACCAGATAATCATCCGCACCCTGCTGAAGCCCTTCGATTTTCATGGAAGTATCAGCCTTGGCGGTCAGCAGAATCACAGGTGTCCGGCTGAGTTTACCCTCGCTGTTTTTGATTTTACTGCACAGCTCATACCCGCTCATCCGGGGCATCATCACATCGGAGATTATGATATCCGGCTGGATTTTACGGGCTTTATCCAATCCTTGTATTCCGTCCCTGGCCTGAAAAATGGTATAGTAAGGTTTTAGCAGATCCGAGAGAAACCGGCGCATGTCGCTGGTATCATCAACAATTAACACGCGCTTTTCGCCGGGAGGCTCATTTTCCAATTCGTTCTTCAGCTCGGCCGGCAGCTCTGATTCAGCTACCTCAGTATCCTCGTACACCTCGTCATTCGGCAACTGTTCTAAGGGTTCATCCTCCAGATCATCTTCATCCTCTTTTTGGAATTCAGTCAGCTGATGAGCCTTCAGCCCCTCCACTTCACCGGCGAAAGTATCCTCCACATTTTCCGGGTTGAGGTGCTCAAAACCGGACTTAAAATGCAGGGTAAACGTAGAGCCTTTGTTTCTTTCACTTTCTACGGTAACTCTGCCACCATGCATCTCCACATATTCTTTTACCATAGCGAGCCCTATACCGGTCCCGGAATACTCCCGTTTGTCGGAGGAGTCTGCCTGTGAAAACCGGTCGAATATTTTTCCCTGCTGCTCTTCGGAAATACCTATTCCGGAATCCGTGATTTGAATTTTTACTTCTCCGGGCTCTCCGTTCTCATGACTGTCCGGCTCAACTTTCAAGCCGATTCGCCCCCCGTCCGGAGTAAACTTAAAGGCATTGGAAAGCAGGTTCATGATGATTTTCTCAAATTTACCGCGATCCAGATACAACTCCACCGGCTGTTCGGGCAGATCAAGTTCCAAAGAGAGGTCACGGCTTTGCGCTGCGGAGTCCAGCGTGCCCAGATAGTATTTGGCAATTTCATTGACGTTTTCTCTGCGAAACGTCGCGTCCATCCGACCGGCTTCAAGTTTGGCAAAGTCCAGCAGCTCATTGATGAGCTTAAGCAAACGAAGCTGGTTGTTATACACCGTTTCCAGGTGAGAGCGCACCTGCTCCTTAAGCGAATCCTCCCCGAGAATGGTTTCAATCGGACCGATAGACAACGTGAGGGGAGTACGAAGCTCGTGGGAAATATTGGCAAAAAACTGGGTTTTCATCTCATCCAGTTTTTTGAGGTTTTCGTTGGCCTCGGAGAGCTCACGGGTACGAGCTTCCACTTTACGCTCCAGGTTATTCCGTTCCTCTTCAAGCGCTTTGTAAAACTGGGCGTTGTTGATAGCCGTAGAACTTTGACTTACCAGGTTACCGAGACTCAGCATCCATTCACTGTCATCAGTAACCCGGGTTTGATAGGTCGCCTGCTCCGGGGAATTACCAATGAGTAGCATGGAATACGGGGCATCGCGATCCCCGCCCATTGGCTGGATGACGAATTCGCACAAATCCAGCGTTTCTGCTGTCGATGCGAAGGGCTCCTCACTGTCGCTCTCTTTGAATAACACCTGCTCCTGATCGCTTTCAAGAACAGGTGCAATGAGGGGGGATTTAAAGGCTAACGAATATCCGGCGATCTGTTCTTCAAGCTCTTCATCGTAATAGCCATCAAAACGGTAAAGCTCGTAGGTGCGGTTATTCTCGTTTCGCAGGAAAATCAGACAGCGCTCAAAATTGAGTTCGTACAGAACGAACTCAATGGTTTGTTCAAGGATCTCATCAACATCGATGGTTCGGTTAAACTTCTTGCCCAACTCATAAAACTTCCGGTAGATCCGCACCTGAGCATCGAGCTGCTCCTGGAATTCGTAAAGCTCGCTCTCGGTTTTAATAAGCTGTTTTACCTGTTCGGAAAGCTTTCTGTTGTCCTCGCGAAGCTCTTCAAGCTCCCGGCTGTCAGGTTCGTTTTCCGGTTGATCACCCATAAAAACAAATTCCCGTTAAATCACTTGTACCGGTTAAAATCACATTATTTATAAAAAGGGAGGCTGTTAGACCATTGCCTGCCGAACAGCCTCCTTTCAAACTTAATACACGGCAGTAAGTACGGCCGTATAGTTGTGGAAACAGTTGTTATTATTCACCGGTCCGATTTCTCCGTAGGTGTAAAATCCGATCCAGGGAACGTCGGGGTTAACCTGCTGCTGAAGTTTTTCCAGCAATTCGGTTTTCTGATTATCCCGGAATACCATTTTGCCCCGGCCGGCACAGTCGAACTGAAATACCATTTTGGGGGGCTTGCCATTCAGCTGCTCGTTGATCTGACCGGATATGCGATCGATTCCCTGCGAAATTTTCTCATGATCGCGGCGGGTCATCCAGATGCTGGTGCCTTCTTCTACTTCCGTGGGAATCTGAACCGAGCCGGTCTCATCATCTTTGGCCGGCATGAAGCGGATCAGGTACTCATCGTAGCCTTCCAGGTGGCTGGGAGCCTTAAACCCAAGGCATAAATTGACCACCGTTTTCTGCCAGTTGTCGACCTCATCTTCCATGAGATACTCTTTAAGCACTTCCAACACCGGCTTGTTGTCAATTTCGTAGATTACATTGCCTTCACTGCGGGTCACCTTGCGCTC
>SLQI01000029.1 GCA_007131535.1 Balneolales bacterium
CCGTAAAAAACAGGTGGATGAAGCTGTCCTTCTTCAGGGCGCCTCGGACCTTTTCCGGCTCAACGGTGAACAAATTAAAGCGGACCATAATTGGGTCGATCAGAAAAAAGATTCTTCAGCGAAAGTTTCCCCTCATGCCATACTGGAAAATGAAGAACAAATTCACTTCGGAGCTGATACAAAAGTGGGACCAGCTGTTGTAATCGATGCAAGCAGAGGCCCAGTTATTCTCCAGGAGGGAGCAGAAATCATGGCATCATCATTTATCCAGGGCCCGGCAGTAATCGGACCGGGATCGGTGATCAAGGCAGGGACGCGGTTGTACAAAGAAACCACGGTCGGGCCGGTTTGCAAAATCGGCGGAGAGGTGTCTAATATCATCATGCAAGGGTATTCTAACAAAGCGCACGACGGTTATCTTGGCAATAGCGTGATCGGAGAGTGGTGCAATCTTGGCGCCGATACGACTTCATCCAACCTGAAAAACAACTATAGTTTGATCCGCCTGCGCGACTGGCAAAGCGGCAAAGCTTACGATACCGGACTCCAGTTTTGCGGTACGATTATGGGGGATCATACCAAAACCTCGATCAACACCATGTTGAACACCGGCTCGCAGTTCGGGGTTAGTTGTAACATTATCGCCGGTAAGTTTCCACCTACTTTTCTACCGTCGTTTTCCTGGGTGGGAGTAGACCAGGTCTATGTCTATCAGATTGATAAAGCGCTAGAAACCGCCAGCCGGATCATGGAACGCCGGAACGTCAAACTTACCGCCGATTACGAGCACATGCTTCGGCTGATTTTTGAAAATCGGGCTTAAAAAATACTACAAGCATCTTGTGTTACGGTAGGATTCATGCGTATATTTGCGATCTCTTTTCGCAGACCTGAGCCGAGGTGGCGGAATTGGTAGACGCGCACGTTTCAGGGACGTGTGGTGGAAACACCGTGCGGGTTCGAGTCCCGCCCTCGGCACATTCGAGAGATTATTTTAATAGCCCTTCTTATAAAAAAATACTGCATTTCCCTTTCCGAATTCGGATGGAACAATTTCAATTGAGCAAGAGATGCCTTTCAGTTAAGCAATTGAAAATCAGCAGGGTCAGATTAAGTACATCGCAGTTATGATGGTAAGATTACTCAATTATTAAAAACATAATTATTATAGCGCTCCATAATTTCTTCCTGCATAATATCATACGTTTCAGACTCCTCAATACTCTGGAAAGCTCCGAATAACAGGGTGTTCCCGATAATGTGAAAAACAGATACCGTCGGTTTAAAAGAAGAGTCCGGTAACCAATCGAGAGTGTAGAATTCAACCGGTCCTTCAAATCTTTCAAAAGATAGTTTTTGCGCCTCTACTTCAGTATTAAAGTTATTGATCGTAATCGTATCTTGCTCAAAGCCTTCGTAACCGTGACTATTGTAAAGACTATCCATTTGATTAGCATCTTTGCTTATATAGGTGGTATCCTCTTCATTTTCAGAGATAAAAGTAAACGTTGTATCACGGATTAAAGAAGTTGAATCAAGTTCAATCTCATGTGCAAAAATTGCTTGTTCCTCAGACAGAACAAGATCCGGATTGTCATCGAATTCACTCGTTAAGGAATCAATTGTTGATTCAGAAGATTCTTTGTAGGAGTTAAACTCCACAAGCTCAGAGTTCCACATAAAGTCAATGGTATCTTCTACCTCATAGACTTCCTCTTCTTTATCTTCGATTTCCAAAATAAGACTTTCTGATATCTCATTTTCCAAATAGGCCTCAAGATCTTCAGGCGATATCGGGGAAAAATCCGGTAGATCATCATCGACTGTATCCTGGATGTCGCAAGCCGAAAAGAATAACGCAACGATTACAATAAATGTCCCAGTTTTCATAAGAGCCTCATCTCATGTGTATAGTTGTAAGTGTATATCTGCTATAAAGTTCTAAACGAAAATATAGCAAATTCATACCCAACCGAAAACGAATTTATAATTAGCAGGAATCTGGACTCAATAGCTAACTTTCTAAAACTTTTGTTATAAATAGTTTCAGAACACTAAAAGAAGCTATAATAAAAGAAAACCACCGACACAACCAAAAATACCAAGGTCATCCCCCCACCTGCTTTGAAATAATCGCGGGTTTTATAACCTCCGGCGGTCATCATCAAAGCATTGACCTGATGTGTTGGCAGAACAAAGGAGTTTCCGGCATTAACGGCTGCCAGTAACACCAGCGGTCGCGGGTCCACTCCGGCAAGTGTGCCTATACTCACCACAAGAGGAGCGAGGACCACCACAGCGCCAACATTGGACATCACCAGGGAAAAAACTGTTGCCAGTGTGGCAACCGCAAACAGCAGTACGATATCGTGGCTACCCTCAACAACTCCCATTACGCTGCTGGCCAGAAATTCAGCAGTTCCACTGTTTTGCATAGCCACCCCAAGTGGTATCAGACCAACCAATAAGAAGACCACCTTCCATTCAATAGCTTTGTAAGCATCCTGGATAGACATCACCCGGGAGAGCACCATGGCTACGGCGCCGGTCAGAAATGCGATGGAAATGGAAAAGCCCGACATCGCCAATGCAATAGCAAGTATAAAGCTGCCGAATGCCGGCAACGTTTTGGAACGGTCTTTAGGCTCGGTTTCAAAAGTGGTGGTGACTACAAAAGGGTCGCTATGCTGCAGATCCTTGATATGCGCCCAGGGTCCGTATATGATGAAAGTGTCACCGGCCTGTATATCGTGATCAGAAAAATCCCCCTCGACTTTGGCTCCGCCGCTGAATAGCATAACAGGCTCTACCGCATATCGTCTTCTTAAAGAAAAGTTACGAATTGATTGCCCGACCAGTTCAGATCGAGGTGGTACGACTACTTCCACGAAGCCAAACTCCTCGGGGTCCTCAAGGCCTTCAAAAATATGATGATCTCCGGTAGGTTCAAGTTTGCCGGCCGAGGCAAATTCATCGATACGTTGTTCATCACCATATAATGCAAAGATTTGCCCGGCTTCCAGATGTGTTTGCCGCCACGGAGCATAATCCACATGATCTTCTTGTGATAGCGCAAATACGTTAAGATGGTAGGTCGACCATATTCCGGAATCTTCAAGAGTTTTTCCGACGAAGGGACTGTTTTCCGGAATACGGAAGTATTGAATGTTCTTTTCCAACTCGAACGCCTCAATCAGCTTTTCTTGCTCGGATAGCTCTTTGCGCGACTCGCTACTGCTTTTGGGTAACACAAATTTTCCAAATAAACCAAAAAAGATGATAGCGGCCAAAAGCAGAGCGATTCCAACCGGAGTAACGGCAAACAGTCCATAAGGTTCAAGGTCGGCACTAATCAGCAAGTCATTAGTCAAAATCAGGTGGCCGGAACCCACCATTGTAAGGGTACCTCCAATGATGGCGGCAAAGCCAATGGGCATGATAAATTCCGATGCAGAAGCTTTGATGCGACGGGAAATATCCAAAATACTCGGCAAAAACAAAGCCGCCGCCCCGATATTTTGAATTACCCCTGATAGCGTGCCTACCGAAAGGGAGAGGATCCCCAGAATCCCCGTTTTATTGGTTCCCACTCTGTTGAGAACCGCTTTTGAAAATCTTGACATAACCCCGGTACGTGCTATTCCATCACCCATAATCATCACCGCAATCATGGCTACAACCGCATTACTTGAAAATCCGGATAGCGCCTCATCAGTGGTCAGTATACCTGTCCAACTTAATGCGAGCAGCGTTAGAAGTGCGGTAACATCAATGCGAACAACTTCCGTGACAAGCATGGTAATGGTCATTGCCATGATTGCCAGCACAATCAGAATTTCAGTTTCCATAAATAATTACAAAATAATGGATGTATGAATCATAAAAGTCCTATCTTAAAGTACGGCATAAACTTCCCGCCGAAAAATGTGAAGTGAGTTTTGCAATAAGACCTTGATCAGTGTACTTAAAATCTCATAGTACTCTGCGCTGCGATTGTAGTACAGAGTAAGTAATATATAAAGATATAATTTTTTATATATAATATCAACTATCCGTAGTTACCCGAAGAGTTGTCAGACCACAATCAAATAAAGGATATGATTTAATCACTTCGAAAACAAAGACTACAGGAGCCTGTATACCGATTTATAGTACTGTTTTTGGCAATAGGTTCCTGTTCCGTTATTTAATACTGCTTAGACCGACCATACCAGTGGTCACCTTCGTATCCCTGGCCATAGCGCTGCTCACCCTGTCGATATCTGTGACCTTCGCCACGACCTTCTTCATACTTATTTCTATAGCCTTCGCCGTGAGTTTCGCCATGTCGTTCTCCCTGACCATGCTTATACCCTTCACCGCGGCCTTTACGATTTTGTATGCTTTGACCTTTATTGCTGTTTAAGTCTCGCGTCTCTTCTTGATCAATACCTAAACTACCGGCTCGCCCGGCACCACGACCTTCAAAATCCGATTGTTCACGATAATAGTTTTTGATTGTATCACTTGTATCCGGCAGCAAACTGAACGGGTAAACAATCGCTAAAGACCCTCCGATGAACAGTGCTGCTACTATAACAGAAACCATGAGTTCAGGCCGGAAAAGTCGCGATTTGGCTTTTTTCCGATTTTTAATGTGATGCATAAATGGTTTCCAGTTATAGACAAACAGGTGGACCAATGCCAATAGCAAAGCAGTTACAGCAGTCGTCATGTGCAGAGAAGCCCATTGTTCTTTTGACATGCCCGCTATAGACCAACCTATAGATTCTGCCACAGAGCACTGAGGTGCCAGATACAAGATTATTCCGGATAAAGCCAGTCCCAAAAAACTAAAAGCCAAAAGCAAGGATGTTAAGGCCCTCCAGGAAAATGTATTTGCTTTAATCATAGTCGTAACCCTCGTGATTAAATAAATGAAATAAAATTAGACATTCTTATCCACTATTGGTTTTACGCCTGATTGATTTAAAAAGTGTGGCAAATAATGCTAATTATGACATATCTATCAGGTCATAAGAAGTTATCCGGAAATAGATTGGGGGATAAAGGCTTATTGTCTGACTTTTAAATACGAAACCTTAATGCCTGAATCTCAATCAGAAGAATCAGAGTATTTCAAAACGGTCCCGTTATCACCGACAGCCCAGCCATCCTTTTTGCCTACAAAGTGGATGGATCTGATATTTTCTTCGGTACCGGTATGCTGGCGGTTCCATGAATTTCCGCCATCTTCTGTATGCAGTATGATGCCGTTATGGCCAACCGCCCAGCCGTGGTGATCATCGGAAAAGTAGATATCAAATAGCTGAGGCAACCCAAGCATTTCACGGTATTGGACTTCCCAGTCCTTACCGCCATTTTCGGTGTACATGATTCCGTTATGCGTTGCAAGCCAGCCGGTTTTGCTGTCGGTAAAGTGAATGCTTTCCAATTGTTCAGCTGGTGCTTCAAGTCGCTTCCAGTTTTCGCCGCCATCAGTGGTGCGTAGCAGCAGTCCGTCATATCCGGCTACCCAACCGGTCGCTTTATCTGTGAAAAAGACACTGTTGATCCGACTTTCTATCCCGGAGTCTTGCTCGTGCCAGATGTCTCCTCCATCAGTGGTGTGCAGAATGGTGCCTTGATGGCCGACAGCCCATCCATGCCGGGAATCGGCAAAGTGGATATCCCGCAGAGTGGCGTGGGTTTCAGTTGAGCGGTGCTCCCATAGACTCCCTCCATCTGAAGAATGAGCAATCATCCCATTACGTCCGACAACCCATGTAGATGATGAATTTTTCGAAAAAATACTTCTGGGAATATCTTCCGGTGCCTCATTATCCGGGTTTGATGGCTGAAGATCCTCAGGCCAGCTTTTGCCACCGTCATCGGTTCTCTTGATACCCTCAAACATTGCCAGCAGGATGTTTTCGGGATCATAAAGGTGTACGCTGTATAAATTTCGGGAAGTTTCCACCGTTTGAGCTTCCCAGGTTGCTTGATCATCCCGGAGAATATTAAGTGCTAAAGCTCCGGCAATCGCAAAGCTCACAGCTAAAATAAGTACAGTTCGTTTTAAGGTGGTCAATATTTAA